>JACQWU010000088.1 GCA_016209155.1 Candidatus Desantisiibacteriota bacterium
GTTCGGTGCCATATATATATCTTACAGCCTCAATTATTTCCTCTGCAAACATGGTTGCAACTCCCGCATCAAGAGCCTCCCCCAAAAAAGGCAGCCATATTTTCTCACTGGGCAGATAATTAATTACCAATGATTTTGCATAATCAAGCGCCTCCTGCATCTGTCCCAGAGTCTCAATTCTTTTACCTGTAAAACATAAAATGAGCGGAAGAGCAAAAGCCGTATCAGGAAAATCAAAACGGTAATTCGGGCCCTTTTCAGCAATAGCTTTCTTTAATAATATATCTGCATCTTTTAAAATATTCTGAGTACCTCTTAAAACCGCTGTAGCTATATACTTTGACATAAAAAATCCTCCTTCCTTATAAATGTTCTATATATAAAGAGGGCAGGTGCAAGACCTGCCCCTACAATTCAATTATTTAGGCTGAAGGCTGAAGTTTATTTGTATTTACACCTAAAATAAAAGCCTTTCACCTTCAGTCTATCCGCATATTTCTATGCCGCATAATTTTTCAAGAAATTAATAATTCCGCTTGCTTCTCTTGGTCCAACCTGTATTTTCCAATCAGGAAGTTTGGATTCAATTCCGCCGCTTAAGACTGCAACATATCCCGGGATAATCAATTTTCTATGTTTTACCATGCTTTCTATTCCGGATTCTTTAACCAGCTTTGTTATCTTTTCGGGTGTAAATTTCCCCGCCGCCCATGCAGTCAAAACAGAAAGACCTTCAACATTTGCCACAACAAGCCATGAAGGAACTTTACTGTTTTCCACTTCTCCGGCTACTATAAAATATGTAAGTGAAAAATTTGTTGTAATTAATACCGGTGAATCTTCATTAGCTTCACCAATTTTGTATATTTTTTCTTCTACCTGCATTGGTTTTTGAGGATCGGTATAAATATTTTGACGCATTGCAAAAAGAGGAATCATTATTTCTCTACTCGTATCATTCATTACAATTATTGAAGCATATTTGGAAACTCCGATAGCGGATATATTAGCTTCCAGCAATCTATCACCGTCGCTGTAACGGCCGCTGAAAATAATTACAGGAAAACCGAGAGGTTTAAAACTCTTTTTTATAGCCGCTCTACGTATCTGGGTAAGCTCTTGAACAAGTGAGCTTAAAGATTTTGAAGCCGGATCAAGAACTATATCTTTAAATCCAAGACCTGTAATTTTTTCAGTAAGAACGCTTAATGCTTCAAGCCCTCCCTGTATTGATGTCACAACAAGCGAACATCCTTTTTCTTTAGCAAGAGCTGTCATTGTTTCATAATTATCCTCATTAGCGGCATAAATCAGCGGCTTTTTATCCGCGCATATATCAAGTGCAGCTTTTAAATTATCAATATTTGAGGAATCAAGAATGAGCGGCCTTTTAATACCTGCTTGAACCAGCTTTACTGTATTCACAAATTTATCTTTATCTCCTGATTCATTTTTTATATAGATAATATCCACTTTGAGATGCTGTCCAACCCGTTCATAAACAAAATCATTTAAATTTGATATTATTAATTTAATATTATCAGTGGAATCCGTATCTTTTATCATCCGGGAAAAACCGCATGGATTATAAAAAGTCTTCTCATGTCTAAACATGACTGCTTCTTCTCCGACTTTATATAAATCCTCTCCTGTTCCGATTTTAATAAGTCTTATCGGCGGTTCAGAAGCCGCCCCGAGAATTTCTTTTGCTTCGTTTGATGCATCCGGACAATCATCAAGAGAAGCCTGTTTCGCCGCAAGTTTCATAGCAAATGCAAGACACGTTGGAAATTTACATTTACCGCAATTTGTTTTTGGCAGATATTTAAATATTTGGATTCCGCTTAAAGCCATTTTATTTTTCCTCCCATTATTTAAATTCAAAATTTATTTTATATACAATTTATTTACTGTTTTTCTTATTATATTAACTGCTTCCGGATGCCTCATTATCAGCATATCTCCGCCGGCTGATAAAAAAGACATCGAAGTAATAGCTTCCCACATTACACCCATCGGCACCTCCGTTGTGGTGTCTTTTGACTCCTTAACTTTCCATGCTTCAATCCCGACATCATTTACTATAGGCATCTGCATCATGGTATCATTCTGCATAAGTGCGGCTATTTTTATTCTTTCAATCACAGAAAAAGTATATTCCATTCCGTATCCAAGCGCGCTTGACATTGTATCCATAAATATTTTCTCAGCAGGAAATCCGGACTGTGTAAGTAATATATTTAATTGTTTAGCAAGATTAATATCAAGGTCGGAAAGAGCAATAATACTATGCCCGCATGAAGTTGCAGCTGCAGCAAATGTTTTATAATTTGCTTCCTGTGCTTTACCTATAATTGCGCTTTTGCCTTTTGCAGCTTCAGCGCATTTTTGAATTATTTCGGTATCTTTTTCCACATGATTTGAGCCAAGTATAATTAATGGAATATTTATTGCATCAACAACTTTTTTTACTGTATCTGCGGCTTCTATTGCCGAACGGTTCTGACGATCGGGATGTGTACCGATAAGTCTTAAAGCCAGCATATCCGGTTTAATTTTTTCTTCCACATATTTTGCCCATCCGCTAACATCTTTCATTATATCGCCATAAACACTTTTCAACGGATCAGCCCAGTCTTCAGGATAGACGTCCGTAATTTCAACCGCAATCCGGGGTATATTTGGAATCTCACCTTCAAATGTAAGAAAAGGGAACGTGCTTTCTCCGCCTACTTTAACAGATTTATCACCATTACCGACACTCATTTCCTTTATTTTACCTGAATATATTTCTTTTGGAATTGTAAAAGACATTTTTTTTCCTCCTGATTACTTTAAATATATTTATTTAATGAATATTAATGAAGTGTAATATGATTTTAAATAAAAGTTTCGATATTATAGCACAAATAAAACAAATAAAACAAGTTATTTTTTCTAAATTTTACTATTATTTTTTGAATGGTATAATTTGGGATATGAATGGTAATAAAATGAGATTTAGCAGTAAAAAACCTATTTATTTATAATTTTTTTTCTTTTTATATATGAAGATACTTCTTCGCTTATGTCTTCTCCCCGATAAACTGAAACCACCAGATCATCTCTCTTTATTCTTTCGGTTAAAAGACTTTCTTCCATATGATGCAGCACTTCGGATATCTCAATCAAGGAAAGTTTATTTCCAAAAATAATAATATTGGCATGGACAAGATCAACAAAATGTAAATCTATCTGCCCCGCACATTCAGTACCTTTCCAGATAAAATACTGTTCACTTGATTCTGTTCTAACTACCCTGCTTATTTTCATTATACTCCACCTGAAAAAATCTTAAGGAAGATATAAAATCATTAATTTAAAATCTGAGATTGGGAATATTTACTTTATATTTATACAATAATATATCGGCTCACTGAATTTAAAAATTTAGAAGTAATTTCAGCATATACTAATTTAGAAGGTAGTAAAAAATATTGAATTATAGGTGCAAAGCAAATGTTCCGGATGATAGATTTAAAAAAATGTTTTTTATCAATAGCTTTACTTTTAAGCCTTAGTCATTTATAATTTTGATTCTTTAAAATATAAAAGATTTATTGAATAATGAAAGTATAATTTATGAAGAAAAAATTATTTGTTTTCTTTTTTATGTCGGGGGCATCTGCTTTAATATTTGAAATTGTATGGATGCGAATGCTTTCGCTTGTTTTTGGAGTTACAACTTATGCCATGTCTATTATTTTAATCAGTTTTATGGGTGGATTAGGATTAGGTAGTTTGATTTGGGGAAGAATAATAGAAGCTCAAAGAAATAATGGTATAAAATCGCAAAGTTTAAATCCTTTAAATTTATACAGCAGACTGCAACTTGGAATCGGTGTTTTTGGTTTATCTTTTCCATTTCTAATAAATTTAACAAAAAAGTTTTACGTCTATATTTTTTCTGTTTCATCAATATTAAATTATAATAATTTTATTTTTTTACAAGTTATTGTTTGTATTTTGATTTTAATTATTCCGACCAGTTTAATGGGAGGCACGTTACCTGTAATTTATAAATATTTTGAATTATCTGAAGATGATGCGCGCTATAATGTCAGTTTTTTATATGCTTATGAAACTTTTGGAGCATTGCTTGGAGCTTTTTTAGCTGGATTTTTCTTAATTGAAAAATTTGGAGTATTGTTTACTAATAATTTTGCCGGATGTATAAATTTGCTGATTGGTTTTTCAGTGCTCTTTTTTATCAGAAAAAATCCCGTGATTTTTTCTGATAAAATTTCAATAAAAATTCCTAACCCGGAAACGATAACTAACAGCTCTAAAATCTGGTTTTTGATTTTTGCTTTATCCGGCTTTTGCGCTTTGAGTTATGAAATTATCTGGACAAAAATTTTAGTTCTTATAATAAATAGTACAACTTATTCTTTTTCTTTAATTTTAATGATTTTTCTATCAGGGATTGCTTCCGGCAGTGCGTTTGGAAACAAAATCATAGCACACAAAAAACCTGAAATTTTGTTAGGTTATAGTGAAATTTTTATAGGAATTTATACACTTTTTATTCTTCTTATTATTAATTATTTTGCTGAAATGTTTTTTTATTTAAATATTGATAAGACTTTCTTCGGGAATTCCTGGTTTTTATTTAATTTAGCACAATTTATTTTACTTTTTATTTTACTTTTCCCGATAAGTTTTTGTTTTGGCATCACTTTCCCCTCTATTATAAATCTAATTCCGCAAAAAAATAGTTTATCCATAGGAAAAATATATGCTTTTAATACTTTTGGCGGTGTAATTGGCTCATTTATAACAGGATTTTTTTTAATTCAAATTTTGGGGATAAAAAATACTTTTTTGTTTTTCGTGATAATAAATATTCTAATAGGTATAATCACTATTTGTCAAAATAAACAATTTAATTATAAATATTTAATCAGTGCTGGTTTGTTATTTATTATATTTATCATTTTGATTTCGCAAAAAGATGTTACCTTTAAATATCTAATTACCCGTGGTGATGTTAATATAATATATCACAATGAAGATGCAAGTGGAATTATCGAAGTATATGAATATCCTCAATCCAAAGAACGAATATTGGTTACTGACAGGCATCAAAGAGAAGGCGGAACTAACCCTATATATTTAAAAAATCAATATATTCAAGGATACTTGCCGATAATACTTCATCCTGATCCAAAAAAAGTTTTAGGACTTGGACTTGGTACGGGAATCTCGTTTTCTGTTATGCAAAAATTTGATTTAGAAAAAATAGATGTTGTGGAAATTTCCAATGGAGTTATTTCTGCATTAAAATATTTTGAACCGGAAAATAATTTTATAAAAAATAATGTAAAAATAAAAATTCATAAAGCCGATGCGCGAAATTTTGTTTTACTTACAAAAGAAAAATATGACGTAATCATAGGTGAATTGTTTGTGCCGTATCAGGCAGGAGTTGGCAACTTATATGCATATGAGCATTTTAGTGAGTGTAAAAAAAAGCTTTCATCTAACGGAATGATGTGGCAGTGGATTCCAACAGCGCAAATTTCACCAATAGATTTGAATGTCTTGATTAATACTTTTTCAAAAGTTTTCCCTCATACCAGTTTATGGATTACATCACAATCCTTTGCGCTTCTTGGGACAAAGATTCCATTGCAAATAGATTTTCAAAGGTTGGCACAAATTTGTGATTCTGATATTGGTAATGAACTGAAAAAAATTGAGATTGCTACTCCTCAAAGAATTCTTTCTTATTTTCAATTAGGTGATAATGAAATTAAAAAAATCATTACAACTTCGCAGATTAATAATGATTATAATCCATTTATTGAGTTTAATGCTCCGAAATATTTTTATGCTTATTTAACTTCTAAATTTTTTATTGAAAATAATGAAATGCTGCTTTCCTGTCAGGGAAATGTGATCCCTTATATCACAAACTACAATTCCTCCTCTTCTCTCAATCAACCGGAAAATGGATTATCTAATGAAATGGATATAGAATTTAAAATCAAAAAATATATTTTACAAGCGCAAATTTATCTTTCAGAAAAAAAAATAGTAAATGCTTTAGAGGAATATGCAAAAGTTTACAACCTCGATCCAAAAAATATCGAAGCTAAATTATTTTTAGAAGATATATATATAGAAATAGGGCATAAATTATATAAAAAAAACAAAATAGAAGAAGCAAAAAAAGCATATAAGAAAGCTTTGGAATATAATCCTGGTTCAAAGAAAGTATATTATTATCTTGAGGGGATAGAAAGATACAAAAAATAATATACTTAATACTCACACAATTTTACCCATCAACGAATTTCCATATATACTATGCTCTCAATATGATATGTCTGCGGGAACATATCTATTGGTTGTATTTCTTTAATATTATATTTATCCGCGCACAGAATTTTCAGGTCGCGGGCTAATGTTGCAGGATCGCAGGATACATATATGATTTTTTTGGGAAGGGTTGCAAGTACTCCTTCAAGAAATTTTATACTGCATCCTTTGCGTGGAGGATCAAGAAGAATCAGGTCTAATCCTTTAAAACTTTTATTTATAAATACTTTTTCAACATCTTCATTAAAAAATTTAATATTTGATATATTATTTAATTTTGCATTTATTCTGGCATTTTCTATTGATTTTGAATTTATTTCTACTCCATAAACATATTTGCATTTCTGCGCCATAAAGAGTGAAAAAAAACCGACTCCGCAATAAGCATCAAGAACGTTTTCTTTGCCTGCCAGTTTTGCATAATCCAAAACTTTTTCTATCATATTATTCAGCTGGCATGAATTTACCTGCCAAAAATTATCCGAAGATATTTTATAAGTCAGACTTTTTACTGAATAAAAAAAATCGTCTTTACCGAAAAACACTTTTGAGGAATCAGGTTTACCAATTTTTATTAAGCATTTAATTTCACGAAATCTACCTGCAAGATAAACTGCTATTTGTTCATTAAAATTATTACCATTAAAAATAATAATGGCATCTTGCTAGTGTACCTTGGAAATTAGGATTAGCGCTAAGCGTGGTCTCGAGTTTGCCTTCAGAATTTTTATAAAAATTTTTTGCAAAAAAATCATTTAGTCCATTTAGTATCTCATTCCCGATTTTTGTTTGAAGCAGACAATTATTTATTTTTACTATCTGATGTGAATTATTTTCGTAAAATCCCAAAATGGGTTTTTCCCCAATTTCGACTTTAAGTTGTATCTGATTTCTATAATAAAATTGTTTAAGCGACGGGATAATTGGATTCACAGAGCTGTCAATCTTCCCGATATGTAAAAGTGAATCGCGAACCATAAGAGTTTTATATTCCAATTGTTGTTTGTATCCTATATCTTGAAACTGGCATCCGCCGCAAAGTTGAAAATGAGAGCATTGAGGATTAATCCGGGAGGAAGAAGGTTCCAGCAATTCCACAATAACCGCTTCAGCGTAATTTTTTTTGACTTTTACAATTTTTGCTTTAACTTTATCCCCGGGAACTCCTTTGTCAAAAAAAACAACCATATTATTTATTCTTGAAACACCTTTCCCTTTGTATGTAATATTGGATATTTCTGCTTCAATTATTTGATTTTCATTAAGCTTAAACATAAATTGTGTTGTTATTTTAATATTAGAATAACTTCCCAGTATTATTATAACTTTCATATTTAGTCTTTCCACAAGCATTGCATCATCAGTTCCGTAAAAACCTTCAGAATAAGCATTTTGGTAAGCTTTTTGTATGATATCATAAGAAAAAGCCTGAGGAGTCTGAACACTGATTAAATTCTCACGTTTTAATGTACGGATGACTTGGCTGTTATCAATTTCTTTTATGGTGTCTTTAACAGGTACCGCAGTTATTGCAGCACCGCTTAATTTCGCCTGTTTTAAAATATCACAGATCATTGCATGTGTTACCATCGGGCGTGCTCCGTCATGAATAATAATATAATCCGTATCTTTATTCACAACCGTAAGTGCATTATTTATTGAATCCTGTCTTTCTTTACCACCCTCTAATATGCTGCTCACTTTAGTAAAATTATATTTATTTACTATTTCATTTTTACAAATGTTTATATATCTGGATTCAACAACAATAATAATATTATTAATTTCGGGAGCTTTTTGAAACACATCTATGGTATGAGCCAGTAGCGGCCGTCCTGCTATTAAGACAAATTGCTTATTTAAATTTTTTCCCATACGCCGGCTCTGTCCTGCCGCGGCTATTATAGCTGTAGTTTTCATTTTTTAAATTTCAGTTTTTAATTTTTCCCAGATTTCTTTTACCTGGCTTTTTAAATATTTAATATCCCAATTATTATTTATTACAAAATCCGCTTTTTTCTTTTTAAAAGCTAATGGCAATTGAGCGGAAATGCGCTTTTTACCTTCATCAAGAGATAATCTTTTTTCTTTAAAACGGCTTAATTGATTACGTTTTGTACATTTGACTACAATTAATTTATGTATTAGATGCTTAAGATCCGTTTCCAGTATCAATGCACTTTCTATGACAACTACCGGAACACTTTTATCAAGTCTCGTAACTTCGTTTTTTATAAAATCAATCGTAGGAGGATGAAGTATTTTATTTAATACTTTTAATTTATGTTTATCACAAAAAACGATTTGACCGAGTCTCCTGCGGTCAATATTACCTTCAGAATCAAGAATATCTTTTCCAAAATATTTTAATATCTCATTATGCTGAGGTGTGTCGGGGAGAGTAAATTTTCTGGCTATTTCATCTGCTTCAATAATATACGCGCCCAATTCTTTGAAAAATCCGGCTGCAGTAGTTTTTCCGCATGCGAGATTTCCTGTTAATCCTACAACTAACATATGCGCTCCATTTACAGATAGCTATTAGCTATCAGCTGTCATCGGTCAGAAAAAAAACAACAAATAAAAATCTGTTAACTATTGCTTTTAGCTGATAATTGATAGCTGACAGCTTAATTTATATTTTAATTTTCATCGAACAAAATTCCCCGCACATTGAACAGGGGGTTTTTCCGTTGGCTGATTTTTTTATTTTTTTTCTATTATTAATTTTCATGGGATCAATAGCAAATTTTGCCTGTGCTTCCCAGTTAAGATTTTTCCGGTAATATGACATTTCTCTGTCCCAGTTAAGTGCCATAGGTACATTTTTAGCTATATCTGCCGCATGAGCGGCAATTCGTGCCGCAATTATACCTTCTTTTACCCCTTCTTCATCCGGCAGACTTAAATGTTCCATAGGAGTAACATAGCACAGGAAATCAGCTCCGGCGGATGCGGCAACAGCTCCTCCTATTGCAGATGTAATATGATCATATCCGGGAGCAATATCAGTAACAAGAGGGCCTAAAACATAAAAAGGAGCTCCTTTCGTTAACTTTTTCTGAAGCATTACGTTCGCTGTAATTTCATTAATAGCCATATGTCCGGGGCCTTCTATTATTACCTGGACATTACGTTCTCTCGCGCGTTTTGTAAGCTCTCCAAGAATTATCAATTCGCTTACCTGAGCAATATCAGTTGCGTCATTAAGGCATCCGGGTCTAAATCCGTCACCAAGACTTAATGTTATATCATAATTATGAGCTATATCCAATAAACGGTCATATTCCTGATAAAGAGGATTTTCCTGTCCGTTTTCTTCTATCCACTTAACCAGAAAAGCCCCTCCCCTGCTTACCACACCCATGAGCCGTTCATTACGTTTTAATTTTTCTACTGTCTCTTTTATTATTCCGCAATGAAGTGTCATAAAATCTACACCTTCCTGCGCCTGCTGTTCAATTGTATTAAAAATGTCATCTTTTGTCATTCTGTCTATTGATCCTCTTTTAACAGTAGTTTCAACAGCAGTTTGATACATTGGAACAGTGCCAAAAGGGAGTATGCACTTTTTTAAAAAATTTCGACGGATTTTTTTTATATCTCCTCCGATACTTAAATCCATAACCGTATCTGCTTTATATTTAATGCAATATTTTAATTTTATTAATTCTTTTTTAATGTCACAATTAACCGGAGATGTTCCAATATTCGCATTGACTTTTGTTGATAAGCCCTTCCCTATTCCCGCTATTTTATTCAGGTTAATATGATTAGGATTCCCGGGGATTACTATTGTACCTTCAGACAAGCCCTCCATTATTTTTTCAGGATCTATATTCTCAAATTTACTTACCGCTTTTATTTCAGGAGTAATTATCCCCTTTTTGGCAAGCGCAACCAGTGTTTCCTTTTTTTTTAACAATTTAGATTACTCCTTGTGGTGTGATTTTAATTATTATTTGAATCATTTGAGATTGCATTTTT
Source organism: Candidatus Desantisiibacteriota bacterium (assembly GCA_016209155.1). Taxonomy (GTDB): domain Bacteria; phylum JACRDZ01; class JACRDZ01; order JACRDZ01; family JACRDZ01; genus JACQWU01. The sequence continues at coordinate 10,351 of JACQWU010000088.1, forward strand.
TATGGATATAATTTTTTCCGTAACATCACTAGGATTTTGTCCGATAACTCTTACCATAGGCTCTTTCCCGTGTGCGCCTGTATCATAAATTACATCAGGTGCTTTTTGAACTTTGGCAAGCGCCTGATTCACTCCCCAATCCAATGTTTTTCCATCTTTATTTTTATCTTCTTCGGGTTCATCTTTGCGATCAAAACTATAAATAGTATATCCCAGCTTTTCGCAAATCTCTATTATTCTTTTGGAAAATTTTATGTTTATTGCTGAACGGCAATGAGGGAAATAATGCATTACCGCAAGAATCATTGAAGCCATATGTCTTGATTTTCCAAACTCGGGAACAGCGACATAAGCAATGGAATCATCAATTTTAGCTATCCTTCCCGGAAAACCTGCAATTTCATCAATTGAAACAGCTTTATTCATTGCAAATACCATATTTGATTGAACCTCAGGGATAAGTTCTGCTATCCTTCCCTGAGATAGTTTTAAAAAAGCAGATTTAAGCTCAGAAATAATTGCATATTTTTCAGCATCGCGCTGTAAAATTCCCAGATGATTCAAATAATAATTGCCTTTCCCGAGTTCAATTGGTGAAAGTGAAATTAAACGGAGATATGATTGCGCTTTCTTGATAGATTCATGAATATCAAATCCCTTTACCATATATGCAGTTATTGCAGAGGCAAAAGCGCACCCTGTTCCATGTAAATATGGATGTACATTCATATTTGTAGTTTCGAATGACATGAAATTATGTCCGTTATATAATAAATCTGTAACTGTATCCGGTGTTACACTTGAACCTTTAATAAGCACATACTTGGGTCCGTAACCCTTCATAATCGAAGCTGATTTGCGAATATCATTATCATTTTTTATTTCAAAATGGCATAGCATCTGAGCCTCTTTAATATTAGGAGTAACAATAGTTGCCAGTGGAAATAAATGTTTTATTAAAAATGATATAGCACTTTCTTTCAGCAGCCAGAAACCATTTTTCGATATAAGTATGGGATCAAGGACTACAATAGGACAGGCTTTTTTTTCCAAAAAAGAAACTACAACTTTAATTACTGATTCCTTATAAAGCATACCTATTTTTATCGCATGAATATCAATGTCTGTTGCCAGAGTATTAAGTTGTTTAGAAATAATGTCTTCATCAATTTCCGCAGTACTGAAAACACCGCGGCTGTTCTGCACTGTTAAAGCTGTAGATACAGATAATCCGTTTGTTTCAAGAGCGGAAAAAGTTTTGAGGTCAGCTTGAATGCCGGCTCCTCCTGAAGGATCGTAACCGGCAATTGTTAATACATTTTTCATAAATATCCTTTATTTGGATTATAAGATATATATTATTGTAAATATTAATAACAAAGTCAAGATATTTTCTTGCGAAATCACTATTGACAATTGTTTATTCTGCAATTAAAATTATCGAACTGTAAAATTTTGACCTGCTTTGATAAATTAAATTTATTAATTGAATTTTGTTATGTAAAATTTAATTAATATTTTAAAGGAAAAAGGGGAAAACGTGAAAGAAATTATTACCATAATTTTAGGAGCATTACCTATATCCGAAGTGCGAGGAGCGATCCCTTATGCCCTTAAAATGAATATGTCTCTTTCTAAGGCTTTTATTTTATCAGTATTTGGAAACTTTATTCCTGTAATTCCAACTTTATTATTATTAGAACCTGTTTCAAATTATTTACGCAGATATTCCATAGGGGATAAATTTTTTACATGGCTTTTTGCGCGTACCAGACGTCACAGTGATGCTATCGAGAAATATGAAGCTCTTGGACTTGCTATTTTTGTCGGAGTCCCTCTTCCTATGACCGGTGCATGGAGCGGATGTGTCGCGGCTTTTATCTTCGGATTAAAATTCTGGCGTTCTGTAATAGCTATAACTGCCGGCATAATAATAGCGGCTATTATTGTAAGCTTTGTAGCTGTTGGTGCAATTAATCTGGGTGCAATAACAGGAATACTTACTAAATCAGTATCATTTTAATACCTGAATCTTGCACTTAAGATTCAGGTATTACAAATAAAAAAACCCGAATATTTTAAATATCCGGGCTAATTTAGGTTACTTAAGTCTATATTGCTTTTACATTAACTGCCTGAAAACCTTTTTGGGTTTTTTCAATTTCAAATATAACCGATTGACCTTCTGTTAAAGTTTTAAAACCATCGCCGGTTATTGCTTTGAAATGCACAAACAACTCTTCTCCTGATTCAGGAGTTATAAATCCATAACCTTTTTTGTCGTTAAACCATTTCACTGTTCCATTTTCCACTATTCACTACCTCCTTCCAATAAAAAAATTATAGTAAATAATGGCAGAACAAAACTCTGTATGAACAAATTCAAATCATGCTTAAAACTTCTACTAATAATTTACTACTATTATTATACAAAAGAATACACTAATATTTTTACTTGTCAAGTAAAATGTTTTTATTTCATAAATGTTTCCCGTTTAATCGATTTCAAATAATGAATATTTTCCTAAATAATCAAACTTAGTTAAAATAAATAAAATTAACCATATTAAATTATTGATTAATAAAGTTTTATCTAAAATAAGCAATTCCGGTCTATCTGCTTTTTTTGTATTAAAAACAAGATAAATATATCTATATACAGCAAATAAAATAAAAGGGACTGTTATTACCATTAATTTATGCAGTTTGCTGGAAATTATTACAAAGAGTAAATATGCTGCCAATGCTAATGTGGCATTAATGAAGATCATTATATCAAGAAATTGAATATTGTAAATTTTAAGATTTTC
>JACQWU010000089.1:0-824 GCA_016209155.1 Candidatus Desantisiibacteriota bacterium
GACTGAAGGTGGAAGGCTTTTAGGTACAAATCCATGCGTATCCTTCGGTCTTCAGCCTAAATACCTGATTATTATCTTTCAGGTATTAATTTTTTCTTGCCAATATTATTTATATTAAAAGGTGTTACTGTTCCATCTTTAGTTACGATTAATCCAATTACCCATGAACCTGTTGTACTTTGTACTATTAATTTATTGTCATGTAATTCTTCATTAACCTGCCAGAGATTGCCGCTGAAATCCGCAAATCCAACTCTATTAGTTCCTTTTAAAAGCGGTAATTCGTATAAATCCAGTTTAGCTTCATCATTTTCAACTTTAACAGGATATTTAGCAGTGGAATCCTTTCCCCATTTATTAAAATCGCCGACAGCATATAGTATGCTCTTAATTTTTCTTTCACCAAAATATTTGGATATATTTTTGAATACCACATATCTGTTGGAATTTAATATAAGGTCATTAATACCTTTTGAAATTTCTCTATCAGTTGAAGTCACCGATGAAGTCTGTATAATCGCTTTTTTATCTTTTTTATCTATAGCGTTTCTATTATCGATATTAATTTTTTCTTTTTTAGTCAGCAAATCATTGTTTGAATTTGAATTAGTTAAATTTACAGATGTTTTAGAATTGGAATAACTATTGTTAATTTCACCGTTAAAACGTGTAGTGTTTGTAATTGGGCTATATGTTTGCGCGTACGATGCCGATTTAACCTTCGCTCCGCTGCAGCCTGCCATAGTTAGCGTAAATAAAAAAAGTCCCGTCAAATTAATTATTAATGTTTTCTTGTTCTTGTTCATGGTTATACACTCCTATAA
>JACQWU010000089.1:858-11026 GCA_016209155.1 Candidatus Desantisiibacteriota bacterium
GTTATACACTCCTATAAAAATAAATTTATTATTACCTAATTTTTCTTATTTAACACATTATTATTCATATACACTAAAGCGTTAAATTAATAACATATTTTCCAATAAGGTGTCAAGCATAAAACACTGTTTTTCGCTAAATGATAATGAAAATTGAATTCAAAATTGTCAATTTCTATCTGAAAATGCCATCATGAAATTCTTAGCTTAGTATGAAGCAGTTTTTGATAGTGTTTTATATAGCTTTCTATATCTTCTATATTTTTTCATATATTCTTTATGTCTTTTTATATCAGGGGAATATACTTTTTCAAACTTTATTTTTATATCTGATAAAGATTTTATTTTACCGATAGAAACCAAAGCAACGATGGCAGCGCCGGCAGCACTTGCCTCTTTAATACACGGTACTTTTATTATTATATTAAAAATATCTGATTGCATCTGGAGAATTTTCTCTGTATGTACATATCCTCCGGTTGCTATAATCTCTCTATACGCTTTTCTGTGAATAACTAAAATCCTATAACAATCATACAAATTAAATAGTATACCTTCGACCGCTGCCTTATATATATCACTGTTACTGTTTCCTGAATTTAAGCCTATTAAAGAAGCAGACATTCTATAATTATAGTTAGGGCCTCTTTCGCCATCCAAAAAAGGCAGAACAATTATATCGGTTAATACATCAAGATCAATATTGTCAATATCCTCAAATAAACTGCTCGAATCTTTATGTAATATATTTTTACAGAACCAGTCCAGGGTCCTTACCCCGGCATTGATTGCAATACCAAATATATATTTATTTTCATATAAATAGTATTTCCATACTGATTTATTATGTTTTCGATAAGGGCTGATAATTCTAAGCGCAGCACTTGTACCAATAGTTGAGCACATGGTTTTATCTGTTAAACATCCGATACCGACATTGCTTAAATGCCCGTCTCCTGCGCCAATCACTAATGAAACATCAGTATCCAACCTCGTTTCCAGCCTGATTTTTTCAAGCAATTCTTCAGAATGAAAAATGCTGAAGCATTCTGATAATTGATCCTTTGATATTCCTGCTATCTTTAAGATTTCTTTATCCCATTTGAGAGATTTTATATTAAAAAGACCTGTAGTTGATGCTATCGCATAGGAAACAAGATATTTCCCTGTTAATTTGTATACCAGATAGTCTGATAAAGATAAAAATTTATTTGCTCCTGAAAATATTTCTTTTTTATTTTCTTTCAGCCACAATATCTTCCATAAAGAATAAGACTCATGAATTATGCATCCGGTTTTATTTTGTAATATTGCGGCTTGTTTTTTATTTTTTTTAAAATTTTCAGCAATTTCACATCCTCTTTTATCCATCCATGTAATTATATTAGTTAAGGGGCTGCCTTTTTCATCAAGCACAATAAGACTTGGGAAAATTGTACTCAGCCCTATTGCTTCTATTTTTACTTTTCTATTATTAGCTTTACATATTAAAGAGATGACATCTTTGAATAATTTTGCAGGATCAATTTCCTGCCCGCTGGAACCTGTACCTGAATAATCTTTTCTATCCGAATAAATTATCCCTTTCCTTCCATATAATACAAGTTTGATAGAAGATGTTCCAATATCTAATCCGGCTGTTACTTTTTCCAATCAGTATGCCCTCCAAAAATATTTCTTGCAGCATTTATTATCTTCCCGCTATATGTAGGTTTTTTTTGTGAATCCATCCTGGCTTTTACAGCTGCCTTGCAGGAATAAATTTTTACTTTTGATTTATTTGCAATACTAATTAATTTTTGCATTTCTTTTAATGTCTGCCCGTAAACAGAACCGCTAATATCTTCTAAAGATGGATCTTTTTCAAAAGCTTTTTTTATATCCGATACAAGCCTTGATTCAATTATACTGCCTTTACTCCAGATATCACATACTTTTTCAAGACTTAAGTTTATACTCTCTTTTTTAGATATTGCGGATAAGCTTTCTAATCCCTCTGCTAAAGATTGTAGATAACCGTATTCAATTAAATTATGATATCCTTTCACCAAATGCCCTGCACCGCTTTTACCAAGATATTTATAAGAACCTTCAAACGATAGGATTTCAAACAAATATTCCAGCTTTGACACTTCCTTTTTATCGCCGCCTATCATCAGGCATGCACCATTTCTGGCTCCATCAATACCTCCGCTCATTCCCGCATCAATAAAGTTTATTCCTCTTTTTTTTAAATTTTCAGATCTTCTTTGAGTATCTTTATAAAAAGAGTTCCCTAAATCAATAAGAGTATCACCAGAAGAAAGATATAAACTTAATTGATTTATAATCTCATCAATAGTTTTACCTGCGGGGACACAAAGAATAATTAGTTTTGGATCTGCCAATTTTAAAGCTACATCCTCTATTGATTTACTTCCACAAGCTCCTTTTTTAACTATTTTATTAATATTTTCTTTTTTAAAATCATACACTATAATCGGCAGTTTAGAATGAATAATTCTTTCCGCAATGCCTGCCCCCATTTTACCGAGCCCTATAAATCCAAGTTTTTTTTTAATCATTGCAATTCCTTTCCGAACCGATAGAGGTTTTCTAATGAGATAAAGGGATATAAGCATATGCCACAACAGGGCCGCCTGTAGCTCCTACTATTGCAACCGGGCTTGTCTGAAGATAAAAACCGCTCCTGTTTTTCTCCGGAATACTATAAAGATTCACAAGACATTCTACAATCAATTTATCTTTAAATTTTCTATGTGCGTAACTTTTTCCTATTTCGTCAATTGTTAAACTGTCTGTCCCGATTACTTTGATTTTATTAAATTTTGAAATTATTTTAATCGCGCTTCTATCCATATAAGGGATATTATCCGGAATATGTTTTTTATTTAACTTCAGGTACTTGTCGTAACCGGTCCTGAGTATCAAAGCACTATTGTTTTTTATTTGATCTATATAAGGCAGAAGATGTTTAGCTGTTATTTTCCTGAGGTATATTATTCCATCAATTTTTTTAGAATCACCTGATTCTGATAAATCAATTAAACATGCCTTATTAAATACAAAATTAAGATCCCAGAATTCAAAACCCCTATTTTTATACTGAAGATTCTGGTGATTTGGAGCATCTCCGTGAGGATGATAATTGTGGTCACCTATTGAATATATATTATACCGGCAGCCATCTTTTTCAAAAGTACAAAATACCTTTTTTTCGGGTTTAGGGTCTCCCGGAAAAACTTCTGTATTTTCATTTAAAGGTTCAGACAGGCTTATTATTTTGAATTTTTTATTTTCTAATTTTATTATTTTTTGATTATTTGTTTTGCTCATTTTTTATCTGTTTAAAATATATTTTGATTCCTGTTTAATAGCATCCATAGAACTATACGCCGGTTTATGACCTATTTGCGCCATATTATTATAATTTGAGCAATAAATATTTTTTGAACCTGTTGCGCTGACATATACCGAAGCTTTACCTATTTCATATTTTAAACCGTATTGCGATGAAAAATAATCCAAAATTTCTATTTTTCCGGCAGGTCTTAAGCTTGTTACATCAAACGCTGTATTAATATTTTTAAAATCCATACATTTTCTGACCACAGAAAAAAGGTCTTCCGGATGAACATAATCACGCACAATATTCACATTATTGGTAACAAACACCTTTTTATTTAAAATACAATTCATTATTTCTGTAATAAAATAACCATCCGTTAAATCTATAAACCTGCTAAAATAAGAAAACAATCTCAAATCGGCAATTTTTAAATTTTTGAAAGATCTGTGCTTCGCTTCGGAATTCAATCTTACAATCGAATAATAATCTTCCGCCGCGACATGGTTGACCCTTATAACATTCGCGGTATTCTCTTCCACGGGCAATGAATGCTCCCTGCCATAAACAATCCCGCTGCTAAAACTGATATAAAGAGTATCCTGACAAACATTACATAAATACTTAATAATCAAATTGTCATATTCTTCTGTCACAGTGAAATAATTCGAATAGTTACCTTTAAGTTTATTTATTGTCCCTACACCGACACAATTAATTATTGTATTATAAGAAAATTCATTGAAATCGTTGTACCCTTCATGAATAATACAATTATCATCAGGTGATTTTCTTATGGTACTAAGGAAATTGATGGTTTTATCCCGGGATTTTGTAAAAAGATGCAAACTGAATTTCGTGTTATGTAAAAAATTATTAATCAATCCCTTCGCGATATGGGATGTAGCGCCTAAAATAGCAATTTGTAATTTATGATTATTATCGAGGTTCATAAAACTTTTTAAGCCTCTCGGCATCCTTATTTAAAACGTCTTCAGGAAAAAGTCTGTATTTAATTATATTGCACTTAGCGCATATCTCACAAATATTTTTAGCTCCGTCAAGCATTATACGCCTAAAACGCTGAAACTGATTTCCATTCCATATTTCGCGCACTGACTGCTCGTTACAATTACCGACCACCTCAGGGTACTCAAAAGAAAAACAGGGAACAACTTTACCATCAGGGTTGATTTGCATCGTAAAAAAAGGCTGAGGGCAAATCTTAACTTCTGAAACCGGCAGCCCGAATTGAGTAAGCGCCATATCTTTATTTTTTATCACATTCTCATAGTCAATCCCCGCATGGATAGGAACAGTATGCTCAATTGCCATGGTATCACAAATATCTCCAAAAATCCCATAAAATTTTTTTTCATCATCCTTATTATCCAGTGCGCTATCTACAATCTTTATATATACCTGTACATTACCTTTATTTTTATAAAAATATCGTAAATTTTCAATAAAATTATCAAAGTCAATATTTATTCCGCTTACTTTTTGGTATTTTTCTTTAGTTGTCCCCTGTAAAGATACTACCAGCCTTGTAAGCCCTGCTGAAATAAGTGAATTTGAGAGCTCAGGAGTTAGAAGAGAAGCATTTGTTAAAATTTCGATTGTTTTCGCAATGCTTTTTGAAGCCGCGTATTCAACCATGTCAACTATTTTTTTATGTAAAAGAGGCTCTCCTATTCCTACAAAACGTAATACTTTAATTTTATCTGGAAATAAAGCTATATCGTCCACACTTTTTTTAAATAATTCAAAATCCATAATAATCTTATCGGAAATAAAACCGCGTTTTGCTTTATCTATTGAAAAAATACAATAACTGCATCTAAAATTACAGGAATATACGGGAAATATCTGGATTACAAACGGCGTATCCAGAGGAAGTACTTCCGCGAGCTTTGTTCTTTTGCCGCCGGGTGCCTGACCGCTAATATCTTTTGCTTTCAAAATAAAATCTCCTGAATTATTTTTTTTGGCTTATGTAATTCCGGTAAATTTCATGATATTTTATCAAATTATCCGGACAAAAATCATGCCACATAAGATAACCTTTATCTTCACGGGAAAGCCCTTTGTTTTGCGGAATAAAAGAACCGGGCAGGAAGCATTTATATAAAATCGAAATAAAATGGCTCCGTATTTCGCGATCATGTTGAATAAGCTGATTTAAGGCAATCGGGACAAGATCAAAACTAACGCCGAAACCTATTTCAGTCTCCGCTACTTTTTTAATCCTTGTTTCAAATGTTTCCTTAAACCTGACAATTCCACCGGGTATATGCCATCCTTTTCCTGCATACTGGTCATTTCTCCAGGATAAAAGAGTACGGCCTTTTTCATCTTTTATTAAAAGATCTACATTTACAAGCGGAGTTGTCCTGCTTATATAATAAAACACTTCGTCAGGGAGTCCCATCGAAGGATCCGGAACCTGTTTAACAAGAACCTCAACAGCATCAGCAATATTCATAAAACCTCCATAATAACCGGTTACCAGCCGGACTCACCTAAAAGGTTACAAGTTTTACAGGCTTCAGGAGGATCACTTAATGGATCTAAAAGCTGCTCTCGCATTTTTACTAATGTAGGGTGGTTGATGAGTTTTTCAGATTCACTATCAAACAAATTACTGCAGGGTCCCTCCAGAGTTTTGTCTATACCGCAGCAGATTACCATATTCCCTGATATATCGCAAGTGACTCGCTGCCAAAGCTGAGGACAAAGTTTTTTTACTTTCCCTGTCTGGATTGTAACCGGCCAGAGACAAAAATTCGGCAAAACCTCCTCCATACGCCTGCGGAATTCTATATATGAGGGAAGATTATCACTTATTATTTCTTTCGGCTGCGGATCAATCCCCATTGGACGATAAAGCCAAAAACGAAGACTGCGGCAGCCGGCGTCATGAATAAAACGCGCTATTTTTATAAGCTCTTCCTGCTCTTTCTCAACCTGACTGCGCAGCAGAACAAAACTCATATGTACCGGAAAAATCTGGTTAATTTTAGCAAGATCACGTTCAATAACCGGCCTATTGGCATCATAAAGAGAAACATTTATTCTTGAAATCCCGGCTCGTTTTAAATCAGTTATTCGGTCAGCCAGCAATAAACCGTTCGTGGAAGTGTTAATAATATGGCCGCGTTTCGCCAGATAAGAAACAATACGGTCAAAATCATTAACCAGAAGCGGTTCCCCCCCCTGCAGGTCAACTAATAAACAATTACTAAATAACGGATTGGTAAAAATTTGCCGGACTTTGGGAAGAGTAGCTTCGCTTTCACGCCATTTATCCTTCTCTTTTTGAAGTATTTTTGCCGCTGCGCAATATCCGCACTTGAGATTACAGCGCATTGTAACACACAAACAGGCAATCTGCGGTGTATACCGTTTTAATGACATAACAGCTTTACGCTGCATGCTGCGGTATTTTAAATAATTCCAGGCTTTCGCAGTTGAATTTAATAAATTCAAATTATGATACATCTCATAATAATAGGATAGTTTGGAAGGCATTTTTCTAATCCTCTTTTTTCTTTACCGCAAACACTGTTATTATGTCATGTAAATTTTTATATAATTTCAAATTTCCCAACTTTGTTCCTTCAAGCAATTTATAAATGCGGAAGAAAATATTATTTTGCTCTCCTCTGGACAATCTGTAAAAAACCGTACTAAAAAACATCAAATGTCCCATATGCTTTGAAAAAACAACATTGAATGCCGCCTCATCAAGCGTCATGATAAATGCATAAAAATTTTTACCCATAATTTTTGCGTACAGGGAAGACAAGTCATGTACCTTGATAATCAGTATACCGCCCGGCTTTAAAAGCTTATTGCATTTCTTCAGCGCCTCGACAGGATCTATCAAATGATCAAGAACATCCTGCATAGTTATGCAATCAAAAAGAAAATCAGGAATTTTATAATCCTCAAAAGTACCGACAAATACTTTATCACCGTACTTTCCCTTTGCGATATTGCCGTGGTTTAACGATCTTTCTATTCCATAACGCTCAAAACCCTCCATAACATCAAGAAAATACCCGGTATTGCAGCCTATATCAAGAATTTTCCCTGTCGGGATTTTATCAGTAATAACAGCCCTCAAATTACGATAATAGTATTTTAAGTTTTCAACATTTTCGTCATTCAAATAAACACAATTACCGATCCCCTTTTTATAATAATCATCTAATTCCTGCTGTGACAATTTCTCTTTAACAAACATCAGCCCGCAGGACAGGCATTGTGTAATAGTAAAATCATTAATGATAAACTTATTTTTAAAATTATTATTATGGCAAACAGGACAAAAGGAATGATAAATTTTGTTTTGTAAGCTATTATTTATATTTTGCATTTTATCTTATTTCTATATTTATATTTCATTAAATGGTTTTTTTGTTTTATCTTCATCCGTAAAAACTTCTGCGCACAGAACCGGCAATGGTTTATTATATACACGGTTTACTATATATTTGTTAATAAAATTTCTATCTTCAGCGATAAGGCAGGTATTAATATGCTCGCCAAAGTATTTAATATCCAGACCTCTTTGAATTATATCTTTTAAAGGCTCTTTAAAAACATTCCCTATTGATACATGAATATACGGACAGGGCAGGACATCTCCGTATTGAGTTACAGAGAACATTCCCTTAACCGCGATACATCCCATATCAAGGCCGTATGCCGGGGTTAAATGGGTAAATACTTTATATTTTTTTTCAAGCTCCTCCATGTACTTCATATCATCCTTATTCACTAAAACATCAAAATTACCTTCCCATGAACCAACAGGCTTTGCGTAAGTCACAAAAACACCTATATCCTTTTTATTGAAATACTCAACAAATTTTATAAATTCATCTGAATGGAGCCTTTGTTTAGTAACAACTGTTTGAACAAAAATTGCCAGATCCGCGTTTTTAGCGATATCAACCGCTTTCATAGCTCTCTCGTATGAACCCCTGGCATTTCTGAAACTGTCATGTTCCTCCGCGTTAAAGCTGTCAAGGCTTAATTGAATCCTGTCAACACCTATACTCTTTAAATGCCTGGCTGTTTTTTCATCGAAAAGCCAGCCATTTGTATCACAGTTTATATAAAATTTTTCGGGATTAATAGCCTCTACCAGCTGGTCAAAATCCTTAAACACCAATGGTTCTCCGCCGGTAATAGTAACACGCGCCAGCCCAAGTTCATCCGCCTGGCGAAAGAGCTCTTTCACGTCAGCTATAGTAAACTGTCTCGCGTCTTTTTTCCCTTGAAATCTTTTCACAGAACAATGAACACAACGGAAATTACAGGTATAATTATATTGAAACTGGATAATCGCTATGCTTTCTCCCCGCTTATATTTTTCTTCAAATTTTACAATTTTTTCATAAACATAAGGCTTCTTCAGCTTCAACAGGTTTCTCCTGCCGGCTTCGGACGGTTTTAACTCTATCTTCTGGTTTGACATTTTAACTCCTAATTTTTTGTCCATGATAAAATTCTATTATCAATTATTTGTTATTTCTTAACCATTTAATTGTTGCCATGTCTTGATCACATGCCGCGGTACACGGCAGGCAGCAATATACCGGCGATTTATCGAGCTTAAAGTCCGGGGCAAAGAGATTGCCCATTAAGAAAAAATCCGGATCATAAGGAGCATCAGGCCCCATTGTCAATAATCGCTTTTTCAACGGACTGTGAAAATAATCACTACCGCCTACGCAGCGAAAAACAGTCCCGTCCGGCATAAGGTTAATATAGTTCTGCCCGGCTGAACATTCCTTCTTAGTATAGGAAGTAAAATCCAGCATATTGAGACTGCTCCTGTCTGACGCAAGATACCGGGAAAGGATAAGCATCTCCTCCTGGGTATATACAAATGCGGTATCGGGGTCAACAAACGGATCAATGTGCAAACTGACGTTATGATCCTTCAAAATTTCCTCAAGCCCCTGAATCATTTGTATATTTTTTCTCGTTGCAACCAGATTTATATTGATATGAAATCTTCCAATTCTGCGCAATTCATCGATCTTGCTGATAAACTGGTCATCATTAACAAATTCACTGTGATAAGACACATTAAGATGCATTTTCTTTTTTATGCGTTCATAGACAGCTGTTTTTACTGTCGCATTTGTAACCAGACCAAGTATTTTATGTTTCTTCAAGCCATTGATCAGTTCAGGCATGCCATCATACAAAAATGGCTCTCCTCCGCTAATATAAATATTTGCCCTGGGCAGCTTATCAAGAGCACCAATCCAGGCTTCAACTGTCGGTTCTTTTTCTTTGGTATATATATTTGAATAACTAAACCTTGTGACCCAGGGACAATATGAACACCGGTAATTACAGCGAAAAGTCACCATGAAATTTATACATAACTGATTAGGGAACATTTTTCTATAATACGGCTTTAACGCATTCTTAACCGATGCGGGAAGATAACGTTGCAAAATAGTAACATCGATCATATGCCCCCCCTTAATATTTATGATATGTCAACGGTTTATTTATCTGTACAGCCGGAGGGACTTCATTCCCTGACAAAGGCCGTCCATTACAATATTCGCATATCTCAAGATAATCTTTTTCTAAAAGATACGCTCTGACTTTATTTTTTGTTTCCTGAATATTTTTTATATCAACAAGTTCTTGAAACAGATCAATATAATCACTTTTATTATCCGGTACCGCCGCTAATCTGAAAGCATTCGCCGCATAGGGACACCGGAACAATTTACCATCCGATAAAGTAGCCATATTTTTGGCACAGCATATTTTAAATATTTCTTT
>JACQWU010000090.1:0-5755 GCA_016209155.1 Candidatus Desantisiibacteriota bacterium
ATAATAGTCAATAATTTTTTAGTCCGGACAGAAAATTTCCAAAAAAAAAGAGGGGAGGTAAATTCTCCCCTCTATACGGCTACAGTTTTTGTTTCTTAAATTTATTCTTTATGTGCCTGATGATTTCCATTGTTAAGATTGCCTGAAACGTTTAATACTTCAACACCTTCGGCATTTTTAATGATTATTTTTGCAAAATCATTTTTACCGGGTTCCCCGGCATCAGTAAACGTCCATTCTGCAATTGCACCTGATTTGCCATTATATCTTCCTGTCCCTTTACCTTTATAAGTATCAAAACCGGCAACCGGCTGCCCTTCACTAATTGCAGGATCGTCTGAACCTGAAGCCTCATCTAATTTTTCAAGGTGAAATTTGCTGGATTTCCCCCAATTAATCTGAAGATTATTTGGCCCCTGGGCAGCATCACAATGAAGTTCAAATCCATGTTTAACACTGGTACCGGCAATACTTCCTCCGCCGGTCATCCGTCCTTTAATCTGGATTAATTCCTTAGCTTGTATTCTAATATCAGAAAGAACAGGGCTTGAAGCATTAGATGCTATTTTTAAAGTTACCTGCACTTCTATGAACTGACCGGGAAGATTAAAATCTACAGCATTTGTAATTGATACAAAAGTCTGGCTGCTTAACCCTATTTCCGTATCGGATGCTCTTGCTTCAACGATAATGCTGCTGCCGGGCGGTTCGCTGCCTTGAGGTTCGGTATTCCATGTGATTTTATTCCAATTAGTACCGGGTGTGCCGCTATTTTGCACAACTGTCCAAAACCCCTGAGGAGAAGTTGAGCCGATTGCGACAAATCCGGTCATATCACTATAATTATAAGGACCGGCTCCATCACCGATTGGAACTATCATATCGATTGCTCCAATATTGTATCCGCCGGCTCCGATTAATCCGGCATTTGGATTAATTCGGCTTGCACTGTTACTATTCATTTCAGAGGCCCATATTTTACCATTTGTATCTACAGCAACTCCTGTCGTCCCGCCTAATCCTATTACGCTTCCGACAAAAATATGTTTTCCGGGATTAACAGGATCAGGTGCAAAATGCGCAACTTCATCACCAAAACCTTCAGCCGCCCATACATGGCTGTTGCTATCAACAGCTATCCCCTGCCCCCATCCGTTTGATACCGGCAAAGGATAAATATTTAAAGTTGCACCGGTAAGAGGATCTATCTCACGTACATTAGGCCCTGAATTATCAGTAGTCCAGATATTACCGGTATTTGGATCTATTCCAATTCCGTAAGTGAATCCAACTGCTGCGTTGTCAAGACCAATACCTGTCATAGTAACGGGATCAAACCGCAAAAGAGGCGAGGGGGCTGACCAGAGTATTCCATTACCGTCAATAAGTCCGCCATATCCTCCTAATCCAAGATTAAATTGAGTTCCGGGAATTGGAAGGCCTGTAACCCCGCTAAGTTTTTCAAAATCTGTATCACCTAAACCGCCAACCCAGAGGTCATTGCTTGCATCAACAGCGAGCGTTCTTGTTCCCGTACCGGTAACTCTTGTATAATTAATTATAGCTTCATCTTCAGCAGTTGAAACACCGCCGTCACTATCAGCACCGCCAAGATTAGTCCATGGTAAAATATTTCCCAAGCCGATAGATGTTTTTATCAAACCATCACCGTTACGATCAATACATGTGCTGTATTGGAATGGCGGTTTTAAATATTGTCCAGAAGGATTCGGGGTCCCGTCTGCGTTAGCACGTGTTCCTCCGATAATCAACCAGATTCTAACGACAGAACCTTTGTTCTGTCCTCCGGAAAATCCATATTCATCACGGTTTGCCACCCAAACATTACCTAATTGATCTACTGTAGTTCTTGATGGATTTCTCCCCATCCCGTCAGGTGAAGTTAGATATTCTCCTAATATTGCTCCTGTATTCACATCAATTCTAACAACTGTTCCACGTGCAGATGCGGCAATATTAACAATAGGAAAAGGTGTTGTTGTAACATTTAACTGAAGCTGATTACTATTTGGCGCATCATGATTGACATTAAACAATACACCCTGATCAAAATCAGCATCTACTGTGTAATTGACATTCGCTCCGGAGACTGAGGCAAAAGTTAGATTGCAGTTACTGAAAAATAGGAATACAAATACAAAAAAACAAGAAAATTTTCTTAATCTTTTTTCCCAATTTTTATAAAAAAGCATTTTGATTCCCTCCTTATTCTATTTGCTGCTAAAAAGAATTTAATATTACTATTAAATAGCATCACCTCCTTATAAAGGTTAAGGTAAAACTTAACCACAGAGAATTTATAAAATTAATATAACTTATTTACCGGTATTATTTTATTCACGATTATAGGATTTTGAAAACAAATTTTTGAGGTGTTATTCTATGATGTATTTCAGGATTTAAACACATCTGTTTTGAAGTTTTAAAATTAGTAGTATAACAATAATTAATCTATAATAAAAAATTTACTTTGTCAAGAAAATTATATATAATAAAAATAATACTGGACACAAACATTTTAAAAATGTAAAATACATAATTAATATAAAAATTTATAATTTATGGCATATTATAGGAGAAAATAAAAGATGAAAATAGTATGCGAGAAAAGTATTTTAATTAATGCAATCAGGGTTGTTGAAAATGCTGTTTCTGTAAAAAATACATTGCCGATTTTAGCGAATATATTGATTAAGGCTAATGGTGGGGATACTGTTACTTTAACGGGTACGGATCTGGAACTTACGATAAAGAATTCTTTTACTTCAAGCGTTGAGGAAGAAGGAAGTTTAACGGTTTCAGCAAAAAAGTTCAGTAATATTGTAAAAGAACTGCCGGACGGGAATATTGCACTTCAAACTGATAACGGGGTGCTGATTATTTCCTGTGAAAATATGGTTTTTAAGATAAAAGGACTGCCGGAGGAAGAATTTCCTGCATTCCCGGCTTTTAAACAGAATAAAGCATTTAATCTCAAAGTTGGAACATTAATTGATATGATAAATAAAACTATTTATGCTGTTTCCAATGATGAAATAAGATATGTGCTTAACGGTTTGTTTTTGTGTATTGAAAAAGATTCGATTAAAATGGTGTCAACTGACGGACATCGTCTTTCATATGCTCAAAATACTATCAGCACAGATGAATCACCCGACATAAAAATTATTATTCCTAAGAAAGTGCTTCATGAATTAAGCAGGATCAGCGCAGGTCTTGAAAGCAATGAAAAAGATATTGAAATAAAAATCAGTGAAAATCAGATACTTTTTTCTCTTGATTCCACAATCCTTGTTTCGAGATTGATTGAAGGGCAGTTCCCTGATTATGAAAAAGTAATACCATCTGAACTTATAAACAAAACTAAAATTAATAGACATAAAATTCTGGATGCAACAAGGAGAGTATCTTTAATCAGCAATATAAAAACAGCTTCAATCAAATATCACTTTTTTGAAAATAAACTGGAAATAATGTCAATAAATCCGGAAGAGGGAGAAGCACGTGAAATAATACCTGTTGAAGGGTATTCCGGTGATGATGTAGTTATTGGATATAACTATAGATATGTTCTTGATATTCTAAAAATTATAGACACAGATGATATATCTCTGGAGTTTACCAAGCCTTTAACACCCGGAGTAATAAAACCGGCAGGTAAAGATAATTTTATTAATGTAATAATGCCGATGAAAGTGGATAATATATAATCTAAATTCCGATTTAGGGATTTGGATATAAGAGTATGAAATCACAAATCAATCAATAGTGATATACTTTAAGCATTGCTGCTCTTTTGTATTACCTGAATCTTGCACTTCAGATTCAGGTATAATCTTTTATCCCAGCCTTATATCAGGTGAAATAAATTTATCTCGATTGTGTTTTTGTCAGGGTTATTCTTATTATAATATCTATAAATAAAAACAAAAATATGCCGATATTTATTGAATAAATTAGGTGAATAGGCTGAAGGTGGAAGACTTTTAGGTACAAATAAGACATATAGTATAAAATTTCGGGCAGTTGATAAAATTTTGAATGGCTTGAACCGTGCATTATGTTGTGCCTAATATACTTCGGTCTTCAGCCTAAATACCTAAATAATTGTTCTACAGGAGGAAATAAAGAATGGCTGACTATGGTGCAAATGAAATACAGGTATTGGAAGGATTGGAAGCAGTAAGAAAACGTCATTCTATGTATATTGGGAATACGGGGACCGGCGGACTACACCATCTGGTGTACGAATTGATTGATAATAGTATTGATGAATCACTTGCCGGATTTTGTAAAAATATTAAAGTGGTTATACATCCTGATAATACGGTGACTGTTATAGATGACGGCCGCGGAATACCAACCGGCCTTCACAAAGAATCTAATATGTCAGCAGTTGAAGTTGTTATGACTGTTCTTCATTCAGGCGGTAAAGTCGATAATAAAAGTTATAAGGTGTCGGGAGGTTTGCACGGAGTCGGTGTTTCTGTTGTAAATGCGCTGTCGGAATGGCTGGAAGTTGAAGTATACAGGGAAGGAAAGATACATCAGCAGCGTTATTTATACGGAAAACCGGAAAATCCGCTTAAAATTATCGGAACAACTAAAGCAAATGGGACCAAAATCACGTTTAAAGCTGACGGTAAAATATTTGAAGATACTAATTTTAATTTTGATGTTCTTTCTAACCGCTTAAGAGAGCTGGCATTTCTCAATCCCGGTATAAAAATTATTATTAAAGATGAGCGCACAACCGATAAAGAACATAATTTTATGTACGAAGGCGGGATTGTTTCTTTTGTTGAATTTTTAAATAAAAATAAAAATGTGGTGCATAAACCAATATATTTTGAAGATACAAAAGATGAAATCAATGTTCAGGTTGCCTTTCAGTACAATGACGGATATGCTGAAAATCTTTTTTGTTTTGCCAATAACATTAACACGCTTGAGGGCGGGACACATTTAATCGGATTTAAATCTGCTTTAACACGTGTGGCAAACGATTATGCTAAAACACAAAATCTTTTCAAAAAAAGCAAAGAAGAATACTCGCTGTCAGGAGATGATATAAGAGAAGGAATGACAGCTGTAATAAGCGTTAAGTTATCCAATCCGCAGTTTGAAGGACAAACTAAAACAAAACTCGGGAACAGCAATGTTAAAGGGATTGTTGAATCTCTGGTTAACAAAAAGCTGTCTGAATATTATGAAGAAAATCCCGAGGTGGCATCAAAAATCATAGAGAAAAGCATTAATGCCGCATATGCAAGAGAATCCGCAAGAAAAGCAAGAGAACTTGCGCGCAGGAAAGGTGTCCTCGATATAGCCTCATTACCGGGGAAACTTGCTGATTGTTCCGAGCGCGACCCCACAATGTGTGAATTATATCTTGTTGAGGGTGATTCAGCGGGTGGTTCGGCTAAACAGGGGAGAGACAGAAGATTTCAGGCAATTCTGCCTTTAAGAGGTAAAATTATTAATGTTGAAAAATCCCGTCTGGATAAAGTACTCGGGAATCAGGAAATAAGAACACTTATTACCGCACTTGGCGCAGGAATAGGCGCTGATGAATTTAATGAACAGAAATTACGGTATCATAAAGTTGTGATTATGACAGATGCTGATGTAGACGGTGCGCATATACGTACTTTGCTTCTTACTTTCTTTTACAGGCAGATGCCTGTATTAATTGAAAAAGGATATATTTATATTGCGCAGCCTCCTCTTTTTA
>JACQWU010000090.1:5774-14637 GCA_016209155.1 Candidatus Desantisiibacteriota bacterium
CTTTTTAAAATTAAAAAAGGTAAAAAAGAAATCTATATTGATAATGAGCATCAGCTTGATAAGCATATATTATCGATGGCGTATGATGGTAATATTAAGCTTAAAAAAATCAAAAACAATATGGAATTTACCGACAGTGTTTACAAAATAATTATCAGCGCATTGATTGGAATCGAAGAAAAGATGCTGCATTTACAAAAAAAAGGAATAACCTCATCCGAATTTCAGGAATTATGGAAAGGCGGAAAACTTCCTACTCATTATGTAATCAGAGATAAAAAGAAAGAATTTATTTATTCTCCCGCCGAGCTGGAAAAATTTCTGGTGAAAGATAAGGAACGGACTGAAGCTCAGCTTGAACTCGGGATAATTAACGGCGGGGGACACGGGCTTCCTTCAAATGTGTTTGATCTGGAAGAGATGAAAAAAATAGGAGAATATTTTTCTTCGCTTGAAAAAGCTGGAATCAAAGCTGAGGATTATGAGAAAGCTTATGTTTCATCATCTCCCGAGGCGCTTTTTTCAATTAAAAAAGATAATGACGAAATTTTTTTAATACAGGCAAAAGACATACTCAAAGAAACCCGGAATATCGGAAAAAAAGGAATTAACATCCAGAGGTATAAAGGACTTGGAGAAATGAATTCCGACCAGCTCTGGGAAACCACCATGAACCCCGAAAACCGCGCAGAGAATTTATTGAAACTTATGCGCATGCAGTCAGAGATCTGGATATATAACATAAGGAGATATTTAAAATATGTATTCACAAGGTGAAAAAATAAAACCGGTTTATATTGAAGATGAGATGAAAAATTCTTATATAGATTACGCTATGAGCGTTATTGTGGGCCGTGCTCTTCCGGATGTCAGAGACGGGCTTAAGCCGGTTCACAGGCGTGTGCTTTATGCAATGTATGAAATGGGGCTTTTTTCCAATAAACCCTACCGCAAGTCCGCGGCAGTAGTCGGAGAAGTAATGGGAAAATATCACCCGCATGGTGATACTGCCATATATGATACTCTGGTACGACTTGTACAGGATTTTTCATTGCGTTATCCTCTTGTGGACGGACAGGGTAATTTTGGTTCTATTGACGGTGATTCTCCTGCGGCAATGCGTTATACAGAAGTACGAATGGAAAAAATTACGGCTGAAATGGTTAAAGACATTGATAAAGAAACCGTGGATTTTATGCCAAATTATGATGAATCTCTTTTGGAGCCCATGGTGCTTCCTTCAGTACTGCCAAATCTTATAATAAACGGTTCAACAGGAATTGCCGTTGGAATGGCAACAAATATTCCTCCGCATAATCTGGGGGAAATCATTGATGCGTTATTACTGCTTATAGATAATCCTGAAGCCTCAATTGATGATTTTATCTCAATTATTAAGGGACCTGATTTTCCGACAGGCGGTTATATATACGGAAAAAACGGAATAATTTCTGCTTACACAACCGGAAGAGGAATTTTAACGGTAAGAGGTGTTGTAAGTACCGAGCAGATAAAAAACAGCAAAGAGAATATAATTATCAGTGAAATTCCCTATCAGGTGAATAAAACTAAATTAATTGAGGATATTGCTCTTTTAGTTAATGAAAAAAAATTAGAGGGAGTGGTAGATTTAAGAGATGAATCTGACCGCGAAGGGATGAGAATTGTATTGGAATTAAAACGCGATCAGATACCTGAAGTCATTATAAATCAATTATATAAACACACCCAGCTTCAAAATTCTTTTGGTATTATTATGCTTGCTTTAGTGAATAATCAGCCCAAAGTTTTAAATATTAAAGAAGTTCTTTACTATTATCTGGAACACAGAAAAGAAGTGATTATCCGCCGCACACGGTTTGACCTTCGCAAGGCTGAAGAAAAAGCTCATATTCTGGAAGGATTAAAAATTGCTCTTAATAATCTGGATGCAGTTATTAAGACTATCCGCGCCGCAAGCGATCCTGCTGTCGCAAAACAGGAATTATGCGCTAAGTTTAAATTATCCGAAATTCAGGCGCAGGCTATTTTAGATATGAGACTGCAGCGATTAACAGGACTTGAACGGGAAAAAATCGAAAAAGATTATCTGGAAACAATCAAGCTTATAGAATATCTGCGTTCAATACTTAGTAATCCGCAGATGGTTCTCGGTATTATTAAAAAAGACCTTGAAGAAATACGGGAAAATTATTCTGATAAAAGACGGACGCAAATTGTTGAGGATGTGAAAGAGTTTAAAATTGAAGATTTAATTGCGGATGAAAATGTTGTCATCACTATTTCGCATGACGGCTACATAAAACGTCTACCTGTAAGCTCATATCGCAAGCAGAGAAGAGGCGGTAAAGGTGTTACGGGGATGGAGACAAAAGAAGAGGATTTTGTTGAACATCTTTTTATTGCTTCAACTCATAATTATATTCTATTTTTCAGCGATAAAGGGAAATGCTACTGGTTAAAAGTTTATGATATTCCTCAGGCATCAAGAAACTCCAAAGGTAAAGCCATAGTAAATTTGATAAATATAACTCCGGGTGAAAAAATTCAAGCTTTTATACCGGTAAAAGAATTCACAGAAAGTATATTCCTTGTTATGTGTACCAAAAAAGGAATTATCAAAAAAACAAATTTAACCGAATACAGCAACCCCCGTACAAATGGTGTTATTGCCATAAATGTTGATGATGATGATGAACTTATATCAACCGTTCTCACAAATGGCAGTGAACAGTTAATACTTGCGACATATAATGGAATTGCTATCCGGTTTGCGGAAAGCGATGCAAGAGCAATAGGGAGAGTTGCGCGCGGTGTAAAAGGCATTAATCTTGAAAAAGATGATTTTGTAGTTGGAATGGAAATTGTAAAAGACACTGAAACCATACTTACCGTAACGGACAAAGGATTCGGGAAAAGGACTATATTCGATGAATATCGCCTTCAGTCAAGGGGCGGACATGGTGTAATTAATATTAAAACAACAGACCGTACAGGTAATGTGGTAAGGTGTAAAACTTATCAATCTTGATGAAAATGATAAAGTCGGCGCATTAGCCAAAATACCTCTTGAGGAAAGAGAAGTTCCTGATGCTCCTGATGCTGATGAACCGGAAGAGGAAAAGCAATGAGAAGGATGGGGACGAAAGACGAGGGACGACCATTCGCTTCGCTCATTAGGACGAGGGACGATGGACGGGTGAAACTATAATACTCCTTTTAAAAATCCGGCAATGACTTGAAAGATAACGCCATTGTCCCATTCATAAATATCATTATGTCCTGCTCCGTAAACAGGCATAAATTTCTTGGGGGCATTTGCTTCATTAAAAAGCTTCTCAGCAAGACTTATCGGTACTATTTCATCCCGGGTTCCGTGTATTCCCAATATTGGAATATTAACATTTTTTATTTTTTTTACAGAATCAAACTTTGTATTAGAAAATAAATATATAGGAATATAGGGAAACATTCTGGCTCCCATATCAGATGCGGAAGTAAATCCGCTGCTCTGCCGTCTTTATACAATCCTTCTTCATCAGGTTTACCGGAACTTTTGCCATAACCTCTATAATCGAATGCAAAGACATTATATCCAAGTTTATAAAGATTAAAAATAATATCCATTCTTCCGGATATATTGCCGGCATTCCCGTGAAAATATATAATAACTCCGGCATTTTCCTGCTTTGCCGGAACAAAAATACCCCATAGAATCTCTCTGTCTTCTGTCCTGAAAAAAACTTCTTCGCAAGCTATATCTACTGAGGGAATTTTATCTATTTCTTTTGAAGGATAATAAATAAACCCGGGCTCCATAAAACGCACAAAAACCAGGAACCCTAATAGTATTAGAATAAATCCAATGGCAATTTTCATTATTCATCTCCTATATGTATATTATATCACAATTCTATGCTGTCTTATGGTTTTATCTTTTTCACGGAAATGTATCTTTATCTTTTCATAGATAGAAGATACCTCGCAGCTTGCTGAGGGTTCTTCATTAATGAAAAAAATCAGCTAAATTTTTTAAGGGATGACAAAGTTTTTCTCGACATTATTAATCGGTTGAAAGTATAATATCAAAGATTTTGCTTTTGTTTGATTTTATTCTTATAGCTGAGTGCTGATATCTGACCACTTATAAAATATAATTGAAAAGGAGATTTTAGATGGACTCACAATTAAATAAAAATGAAAATAGTAAAAATTTAAAACCCAAACCAATTAAATTAAAAGTACCAAGAGCATATAAACCTGAAGATATTACTCTTGAAGAGTGGCAAATTCTTCTTAGAAAGCAATTTAGTCAGGAGCAAAAATATAGTCTTAAAAATATAGGTGAGCATTCTATATTTTCAGAGTTTTTGCTCACTAATCCGTTATCTAAAAAAACTTATAAAATTGCAATCCGCAGCAATACTCCAGGGGACAATTTCTGTTCCTGTCCTGATTTTAGTATTAATAATCTTGGAACATGCAAGCATATTGAATTTGTTCTCCATAAATTAATGAAAAGAAAAGATGCAAAAAAAGCATTTGAAAAAGGATATGCATTGCCTTATTCTGAAGTGTACTTAAGCTATGGATTAAAACGCGAAGTTAAATTTAAAAAAGGTAAAGAAGCTTCACCTGAATTGCTAACTTTAGCTGCCAATTTTTTTGATTCAAATGGAATACTTAAAAATGATTGGATCCCTAATTTTAATCAATTTCTTAATAATATACCACAAAATACCGGACAGGAAGTCCGCTGTTATGATGATGTTATGTCTTATATTGCTGAACATCAGGATGCTCTCTATAGGCGTAATATTGTTTTATCTCAATTTAAAGAAGGTATTAAAAGTCCGATATTTAAAAATATTTTAAAAACAGAATTGTATCCTTATCAATTGGAAGGAGCAATGTTTGCAGTAAAAGCCGGACGATGTCTGATTGGTGATGATATGGGACTTGGAAAAACAATTCAAGCGCTCACAGCAACCGAACTTTTATTTAAATTATTCAATATTCAAAAAGTATTAATTATTTCTCCTACAAGTTTAAAGCATCAGTGGAAATCAGAAATAGAAAAATTTACCTCAAGAAATGCCATTGTTGTAGAAGGTATGAATACTAAAAGGAAAGAGTTATACCATGAGGAATCTTTTTATAAGCTTATTAATTATGAGCTGGTTTCAAGAGATGTTAATTTGATAAAGGAATGGTCACCGGATCTCATTATTTTAGATGAAGCTCAGAGAATAAAAAATTGGAAAACCCGCACTGCGCAGTATGTTAAACAATTAGAATCAAATTTTGCGATTGTGCTCACCGGTACTCCGATAGAAAACAGGATTGAGGAATTACATTCTATAATGGAATTTATCGACAGACATAAACTCGGACCTCTATATAAGTTTGTACATAATTATAGAATTATTGATGATGGAGGAAAAGTAATAGGTTATCAAAATCTGCAATCAATCAGGGATTCACTTTCGAATATACTGATACGCAGGAAAAAAAATGAAGTACTTAAACAGCTTCCCGGACGTTTAGATAAAAATTTTTTTGTACCAATGACAAAAGAGCAAAGAGAGATACATGATGAAAATTATGATATTGTTGCAAGGCTTGTAACAAAATGGCGGAGATACAAATTCTTGTGTGAAGCAGACCAGCGCCGTATGCAAATAGCTCTGAATTTTATGCGAATGGCTTCAGATAATACATATCTGGTTGATAAAAAAACAATTCATGGGCCAAAGATTGAAGAGCTGGAAATAATACTTAAGGAAATAGTAATCGAGGGTAAAGAAAAGTGCGTTATTTTCAGTCAATGGCTTAGAATGACGGAATTAGTAGAACAAATACTTAAACGAAATGATATTAAATATGCGCATTTAAACGGCAGTATTCCATCACATAAGAGAAAAGATTTAATATCGCAATTTAAAGAAGATCCGGCGTGTATGGTTTTTTTATCTACAGATGCCGGCGGAGTTGGATTAAATTTGCAAAGCGGATCAGTTGTTATCAATATGGATATTCCATGGAATCCTGCTGTGCTTGAACAGCGTATAGGACGCGTACACAGACTCGGACAGCAAAAAGCAGTTCGAGTAATTAATTTTGTTACATCAAATTCTATTGAAGAAAAAATATTAGGTCTTTTAAATTTCAAAAAATCATTATTCTCAGGTGCCATGGATAGTGATGGAGAAAATATTGTAATGCTTGGCGATTCCCAGCTTAAGAAAATCATGCAGACAGTTGAAACGCTGACTGAAAATCTTGAAAAGGCAGATCCTGAAGTAGAAAAACAAATTGAAATTGAAGAAAAAATAGATAAAGAAAAGATAGTTAAAGATGAAACAACTCTTGCGGATGATGACACACCTGTAGATACAAAAAATATTTATGAAGAGCATCAGGCTGTTTTAAACAATTTCCTTAAAAGCGGAGCTGAATTTTTAATGAATATGAGTAAAATAGTCAGTGAGCCAAAAGAGCAAATGAGCGCGCATCTTAATACTATGATTGGAAAAGATGAAACAACAGGGAAAGAATATTTAAAAATACCTCTTCCCGATAGAGAAACAATAAAAAATGCTTTTTCAGCTTTAGGGGAATTAATTTCAAATATCATTCAAAAATAAATTATGATTTCCCGAGGGCATAAGCTTAGACATAAAGAATCTGCAGGGCGCGCTCATTTTTTATTTATTTAAGGTAAATACATATCATCAAAAATAATTTTACTTTTAAATATAGCATACCATTCAAAATCTTTTTTTCGTATTTTCTAAATATTCCCCATGCAAATAAATCAACTGCCTGCAATCCTAAATTTTCATGCGAAAGACTATGGGAAATATTTAAAGGAATTTTGTTTTTACTTGTATGAGTTAAAACATATAAAACATTTGGATTTTATTCATCTTTATCAATATAACAAGTAAATCTGATATTCAATTGCTCAACCAACTGAAAATCATTTATCCATATAATCCCCATATTATCGCATACGTTAGGGATTTTAATTTTATTAGTATTTAGAGCTGTAATTTTTTCTTCTTTAGTAACAAGAATAGCATTTTCTTTCAAAGCATGTGCAATTAACCAGGGATCTGCCAATGATCTTTGTTTTGTATTATCTACAAGTTTTTTATGTTCAGAATTTTTTGCGTAAATCTTTTTAAGACATTCTGTAACAGGTTGATCTACTTTATATGCTGGAATGTTACTTACTTTTAACCATTTTGATAAATCATCATCAGTTCTGACAATTTCTTCATATACCATTTGTGGAATAAAGATTTTATCCTGCAAACCTAAATCATTAAGCACATCCCAATAATTTGGACATATTTTAGGCGAATAATATTTTTGCCACGCTTGAATAAGTACATTCGCATCTAAACAATACTTTTTTGTTTGTAAGTTCATTTGTAAATTAGCTCCTCAAATTTTGAGAATTTATTCACCTGAGTATTTAATAGACTGCTGGCTAGTGTCGGCTCAATAAATCCGCCATAAAAAGCATCCAGTACAATTTGAGTAAACAATCTGCTGTTTTTATACAAATTAAGAAGATAATAACTTGGACCACCTTTTTGTTTTTTTTGCCAAGCTTTCTTTTCTTCTTCATGTTTTAAAAAAGCTTGAAATTCTTTTTCTGCTTCTTTTTTTAAAATTTGATATTTATTTAATGTAATTATCTGTAGATTAAAAGCTCTAACTAAAAATGAGAATGTGCTTACACCAAAAGTCTTAGAGATTTTAAAAATATCTTTAGCCGAGTTAAAAATTGTTAAATTAATTTTCTTTATTTCTTCAGCAGGTAATAAAACATTAGCAGCGACTTCATTGCAAAACAGTTCAATAGGATGAAGTTGATCTTTGTGTTTTAATTCAGGTTCAATATCATTTGAAATTCCAGATTCAGCAATCCATATATGGGCTAATTCATGAATTAATGTAAAAAGCTGCGGGGCATTCCAATCGTTTGAATTTACAAATACAAAAGGGGCATAAGGATCTGAAATTGTAAATCCCTGAATTTCTTCACAATCTAACTTTAACCTTGAATGAATAAAACTCGTTCTGGAAATAAAAATTCCATGTAACTCTGCATTATAAATCCATTCTTTTATAGGATTATCAGTTGAATATTTCGG
The DNA here is from genome assembly GCA_016209155.1 of Candidatus Desantisiibacteriota bacterium. Lineage (GTDB taxonomy): Bacteria > JACRDZ01 > JACRDZ01 > JACRDZ01 > JACRDZ01 > JACQWU01. The sequence goes on from JACQWU010000090.1 coordinate 13,943, forward strand.
CGGATAAATTTTTAATGTATTAAGAATATCTGTAGCAACTTTTAAAGGATCATCTTTAATTGTGAATCTACCAATAAAAGGAAGAGGAGATTCTTTATCTTCTTCAAAAACTTCTCTTATCCATGCTTGTTTTTGCTGAATTTCTCTAATAATAAAAATAGATGCTGTACTCAATGGTTTTGCCTTCTTTGTCCTAAAGTCTTGTAAAGGTTGAAAATCTTTTGGAACTTCAGGTAAAAAAAATAAAGCAAAAGGTCTTCTATATGCTTTTGCTAACACTTCTGCCTGCCTAATTGAAGGCTGAGTGATCCCATCTTCCCACTCTTTTAACTTTTTAACTGATACATGAACTTTATCTGCGGCAGTTTCTTCGGAAATCCTGGCTGATTTTCTTGCCCATTTAAACACTTCGGGAGTTATATAGGCCTTATCTATCATAATTTAACCTTTATTTTTTAAATAATATAATTTTTTCTATAATTATCGGTATCTTTTACGATACTCATATTATCTATTTTATCATAAATATTTATAAAAAACAAAATACGTAATTATGTGGGGTGCATCCCCGTATTTGCAAACCCCTACTTGAAAATATGTATGTTATATGATAATATAACATACATATGAAAGATACAAAACAAGAAATTAGCAAAAACAAAAAACAGATATTAGACATCTCTGAGCATATAAAT
>JACQWU010000140.1 GCA_016209155.1 Candidatus Desantisiibacteriota bacterium
GATGATCCATAAAAACAAGGATTGAAACACATCAATGCCATAAGTATTTAAATAATCAATTATTTATTTGAATTGATGATCCATAAAAACAAGGATTGAAACTTTTCTGAAAAAAAATACATGGAGTTAATTAATCAGGATTTGAATCGATGATCCATAAAAACAAGGATTGAAACTAACCCGATGTAGGGCTCATATTCTCCTACGGAGATTTGAATTGATGATCCATAAAAACAAGGATTGAAACTTATAAAAGATTAAATAAAATTGTTGATACAAAATTATTTGAATTGATGATCCATAAAAACAAGGATTGAAACCAGGAAACGTTTGAGTTAGGCTATATCCAGTTTTAATTTGAATTGATGATCCATAAAAACAAGGATTGAAACATCTTTAGATATGATGATCCAATTTGGAATGAGTTTGGCTGGCCGCCATTTGATTATGGGTGCAGATGCAGGGTTAGAGCATTATCAGACAAAAATTTAGCTGATAGAAAATTAAAGGTTTCGTCTTCAGAAGGGAAATTAACTACTGAGGAAGTAATAATAAATCAGGAAACAGGAAAGACGGGGAAAGTTGGCGTTTATAGGTTAGATAATAAATTAGATATACGGACAGGTGTTGGTTTTAATTTTAATCAGGGCAAGGAAGCCTGGCAGCCGGACTTAAATAAATATGATTATGATATTGCAAAACAATATATTCAAGGTGCTATCACGGGACCGGATTTTCAAAGATTTTTTGAAAATAAAACACAAGGAAATTATCCGGTTGCAGTAATAGATGAAGAATATATGAATTCAATAGGATCAAAATCACAGGTGGTTTTAATGAGTGATTATACCGTTAAAAAACAAAAAGGATTAATACCAGGTAAAATTGGGCATAAGGAATTATCAATTGAGGATTATCAATTATTACCTGATGTAGTAGAAAAAGCTCAGCTGGTAGTTAAAGATAAAGAAAATACATTTGTGTTTTTAAAAGTAAATGGTGAAATTTATTATGGAGCAATAAAAACAACGGCTACAGGAAAAACAAATTTTTTAGAATCATTTAGAAAGGCGCAAATGGCAGATATAAAAAACTTCACCCACACGCGATCCGTTTTTACAAACGTCCTACGGCCGGGAGATTCACCGTGTTTTCAGAGCTGATAAATAAAGAGTACGATAAAAAAAGATATTTGTCAATAAAATAAGTAAAGGGAAGTATGGCTGATTTGGCGGAAATTATAATTGATAATACTGCGGTAATTAAACTGCTGACAACATTATCAGGGAGATTAAATGATATGAGCCCGATAATGCGCAAAACAGCGGGGGTTATGCACGATGCGGTAGAAGAAAATTTTGCGCAGGAAGGACGTCCGGAAAAATGGGCGCCTTTGGCAAAATCAACCATAGCAGCAAGGGAGCGTAAAGGATATTGGCCGGGGAAAATAATGCAGAGAACGGGAGCTATGATATCGGCATTATTTACGAAGTATAGCAGTAATGCAGCAATAGCTGGATTTCCGCCGAGCATTAAGCAGGCGACAAGAATGCACTGGGGATATCCAGGCGGTACTGGGCGTGGACATGCAGAAACCCCGGCGCGACCGGTATTAGTATTACCGCCAGAAACTATTGAAGATATTAGGGATATGTTAGAAAAAGAAATAACAAGGGTTGTTTAATATAATGTAGGGGCAGGTCCCTGTGCCTGCCCATTAAAAAGGGAATTAAAATGACAGATGAAAAGTGGATTCCGATTTTTCGGACTGGGGCTCATGTTGATAATAATGGAAATATGAAAATATGGAGACAAAAAGATTTGGATGACATAGTAGATAAATATAATCCATCTTACAAAGAGGCTCCGATTGTGATTGGACATCCGACTGATAACGCTCCGGCATATGGCTGGGTTGAGGCTATTAAGAGATATTTGAATTGATGATCCATAAAAACAAGGATTGAAACTTAAGACGACTAAATGATCACATTATCCTTTTGATATATTTTTTCTGTTTTTATTATATAAAGGTTTATTCATTTAAAATAAACTAAAGTAACAAGATTCACCCTTTATGTAGCAGCTCGATCATTATCCAGCTTAATAAGGCGAATAGTAATTCGCACACTACAAATACTATAAATACGCATTTCGTAAATGCCATTACAAGAAATAACATTGACATGAAAAATTTTGTTAATATAATATATATGATTTAATATTAATAATAATAGGAGAACAAATTTAAGTTTGATTCAAGTCTTTATAATCAGGCAGGTAATTTTGGATTTGAAAGATCATCTGACGATTAATAATACTCTTTTTCTCATTCTTAAGTTTTATGTTAATTATATTTGATAAACAAATTAATTTCTCCGGATCAAACTTATTAAATGAAAATTCATAATATAAAAAAAATAGTTTTAATAGCTTTATTTGTTTCAATTGCTGTTATTTTACAGACAATAGAATCAACTTTCCCATATTTTTTTGTCCCATGGGCAAAGCTTGGACTGCCGAACATTGTTATCCTTTTTACCTTGATATATTTTGGATTCACAGAAGGGCTTCTTGTAGCATTCATAAAAAGCATAATAGGAGGATTTTTGACAGGTACAATGTTTAATCCGTCTTTTATTATGAGTATATCCGGAGGTTTAACAAGTACGATTGCAATGTGGCTTGCACTTCCGCTTTTGAATAAAAAATTTACGCTTGTAACTGTGAGCGTAATCGGGGCACTGGTTCATATTATTACACAGTTTACAATTGTATATGTCATTTTTTTTGATATGCTTAGTTTAGGGAAATCCGGTTTAATATTCACTTCTCCATGGTTTATGTTTTTTGCTATTCCGGCAGGTTTTGTAACTGGAATGGCAGCGAATTTTGTTGTGGAATATATAGACAGGACTAATCTTTTAACTAAAATTAATGGATAAATCTTATGATTATTTATTTTTTAATATTTATATTTGGTATGGTAATAGGCAGTTTTCTTAATGTGTGTATTTATCGTCTGCCGAAAGATGAGTCTATAATTATGCCGGTGTCCCATTGCCCGAAATGTAATAATCATATTAAACCATATGACAATATTCCGGTTATAAGCTATTTTATTCTGCACGGTAAATGCAGAGCATGCGGTACTAAAATATCTCCGCAATATCCTCTGGTTGAAATTTTAACCGGTGTTTTATTTTTATCGCTTTATTATTATAATAGTTTATCTCTGGATTTTGTTTTAAACTCAATTCTCATTTCAGGGCTTATAATCAGTGCTTTTATTGATATTGATTATAAAATTATTCCTGATTCGATAACGTTACCTTTAATAATATTTTTTATTACTATTAGTTTCGGGAGATATTTAATAAGTAATAATCTTAATTTTGTTATTGATTCCTTTCTTGGAATGCTTCTTGGCGGAGGATTTTTATTTTTAATTGCAATTATCTGGCGCGGTGGTATGGGAGGCGGGGATATTAAGCTTGCGGCTCTTATAGGCAGTGCAATTGGCTGGAAAATGGTTATACTTGTTCTTTTTTTATCTTTTATAATTGGTGCTGTTTCAGGAATAATTTTAATTTTATCTGGAAAAAAGACACGTAAAGATGTTATTCCTTTTGGACCTTTTTTATGTTTAGGAGCATTTATTAGTATATTCTGGGGAAAGATAATTATATACTGGTATTGTCAAAAGTAAAATTATCAATATATTAGGGAGATTTATAAATGAAGATAATAATATTCCTTTTCATTGTTATGCTGGTTTTAATTAATATAATTTATGGCAGTGAAAAGATAGATAATTATATCAAATTACGCGAAGATATGGTAGAATTTATAAAGCAGCGAGGCATAAAAGACGAAAAAGTTCTGGATGTGATGAGGAAAGTAAAGCGTCATCTTTTTGTCCCTGAATCAATGGTTGAAAATGCATATGTAAATGATCCTCTGCCGATTGGTGAAGGGCAGACTATTTCTCAACCCTATATCGTAGCTTTTATGACTGAAGTTCTAAATGTCAAACCGGATGAAAAAGTGCTGGAAATCGGGACAGGGTCAGGTTATCAGGCGGCAATCTTGTCGGAACTTGCAAAAGAGGTTTATACTATCGAAATCATTGAAGTTCTCGGGAAAAAAGCCGAAAAAACATTAAAAGACCTTGGATATAAAAATGTTAAAGTGAAAATCGGTGATGGATATAAAGGATGGATTGAATATGCACCTTATGATGTAATTATTGTAACCTGCGCACCTGACCGCATTCCTGAACCTTTAGTCAAACAATTGAAAGACGGAGGAAGAATGATAATTCCGGTAGGGGAGTCTTATAATCAGGAATTGATTATGATAGAAAAAATAAATGGCATAGTATCCCAAAAAGGTGTTTTGCCTGTTATTTTTGTACCAATGACAGGAGATGGGATAAAAAAGCATTAATTCAAAATGTAAAAAATCAGAATGCAAAATGACAAATTTATGGAGATTTGAAGTGAAATATATTAAATTTACTGCTTTTGTTTTATCCGGTTTGATGTTATTTTATTTAATTTTAATCCCGGACATTTCTGTTTTAAAAGATGAAAATCCGGATAAAACGTCTTTTATGATATATAGAGAAAATGAATGGAAACATGATAATAAAAATTATAAAATAAAACATAAATGGGTGCCATATTCCAGAATTTCTTCTTATATAAAAAAAGCTGTTATTGTTGCTGAAGATGATAAATTTTGGAGTCATGACGGTTTTGATTTTGATGCAATTAAAGATGCTATGGAAGCAAATTATAAAGCCAAAAAATTCAAAGCAGGAGCAAGCACTATAACACAGCAGCTTGCAAAAAATATTTATCTTTCCCCGTCTAAAAATCCTTTGAGAAAAATGAAAGAGGCATTGATAACCTGGCGAATGGAAAAAGTATTATCTAAACGGCGGATACTGGAACTTTATCTCAATTCGGTTGAATGGGGAGACAAAGGAATATTCGGGATTGAGGCTGCGTCGCGGTATTATTTCGGGAAACCGGCATCAGCATTGAATCCTGAAGAATCATCAAAACTGGCGGCTATTTTGCCTAATCCGAGAAAATATAATCCGTTAAAACCGAGCAGATATGTATTAAGAAAATCGGATTTGATTTACAGGAGAATGGTAAGACGCGGAATAGTTGTTGCCGCGAATAATCGTTAACTAATAAAGGATATTTTTATGCCTATTTTTGAATATAAAGCTCTTGACCCTTCAGGAAAAAATGTCCAGGGAGTAATCGAAGCGGATAGTCAGGAAGATGCAAGAAAAAAACTGCGAAAAGAAAATATTTATACTGTAAATATAAAAATTTCTTCGGAAAAAAAAGCGTATAAAGAAATACCTTTTTCTAAATTTTTTAAAATCAAGTCTACTTCAGAGATTTATCTTATAACCAGACAGCTTGCCACACTCATTGGCGCCGGACTTCCTCTTGTACAGGCTTTGTCCATTGTTGAAGAACAAATTGAAGAGGAAAATATTAAAAAGATCATAATGAAGATAAAGGAAAATGTTACACATGGAATGACTTTTGCTGACGCACTTTCTGAACATCCTAAATTTTTTA
>JACQWU010000105.1 GCA_016209155.1 Candidatus Desantisiibacteriota bacterium
ATTTGAAGGATTGTGGATTATAAATGATGCATATAATGCTAATCCTGTTTCAATGCTTAATGCGCTTGAAACATTTAGTGAAATAGAAACCAATAAACAGCGGATATTGATTCTCGGAGATATGCTGGAATTAGGTGAAAAAGAAGTCATATTTCATAAAGAGATAGGGAAACATGCTGCCAAAAAAAACATAAATTATCTATTCACCTGCGGAACTCTGGCAGCTTATATTGCAGAAAGTGCAATTGAAGCGGGCATGCCCAAAGCACGTATTTTCATTTGCAATTTAGCGGAAGAAATAGTACCAAAATTAAAAAAAATTTTATCCGGAAATGATTTCATACTTTTTAAAGGTTCACGGGCAATGAAAATGGAAAAAATTATCGAATTTCTAAAAGGAAAAAGCAATGAGTGATGAGTGATGAGCAATGAGTAATTAGTTGAAAAAATACTATTAACTCATCACTAATTGCTAATTGCTAATTGCTCATTGCTAATCACCAGGAGAATATTTTAATGTTCTATTATATTTATCAGCTTTTTCATTACAAGGTATCTTATTTGCGGTTATTCCGTTATATAACGGTCAGATCCGTATTTGGTGCTATCACAGCTTTTTTAATAAGTATCCTCTTAGGACCATATGTAATACGTAAATTAAAAGAGTTAAAAGTCGGACAGACAATCCGCGATGAAGGACCTGATACTCATAAAGGTAAAAGCGGAACACCAACAATGGGTGGAATTTTAATTTTGATGGGGATAATTATTCCGACTATTCTATGGAGTAATTTAAACAATTCTCTTGTATGGCTCCTTTTATTCACAACAATCTGGCTTGGAACAGTTGGTTTTATTGATGATTACTTAAAACTAACCCGCAAAAATTCTGACGGACTTGCCGGAAGATATAAACTTATTGGGCAGATAACCATAGGACTTTTTATCGGTATTTATTTATATTTTAACCATCCCCCCATGGGAGAATTATGGAAATATAAATTTGAAGATTCAAATTATGTCAATTATATAAATGGACACTATACTACAAAGATATCCATCCCTTTTCTTAAAAATACATTATTCGATCTCGGATGGTTTTATATCCCGTTTGTTATATTAATTATTGTCTCATCCTCAAATGCAGTTAACCTGACTGACGGTCTTGATGGACTTGCTATAGGCGCAATAATTTTTTGTATGCTTTCTTATACAATAATTACGTATGTTGTTGGGAACTGGAAAATCAGTCAGTATTTAAATCTGATATATGTTGAAGGAAGCGGTGAACTGACAGTTTACTGTGCAAGCCTGATTGGTGCGGCTCTGGGTTTTTTATGGTTTAACAGTTATCCGGCCCAGATGTTTATGGGAGATACAGGTTCTTTATCTTTGGGAGGTGTTATAGGATTAGTTGCCATTATTACAAAAAAAGAACTTCTTCTTTTAATAGTAGGCGGAGTTTTTGTTATTGAAGCATTATCAGTGATTATTCAGGTAGTGTTTTATAAATGGAAAAAAAAGAGAATTTTTTTAATGGCTCCTTTGCATCATCATTTTGAACTCAAAGGATTGGCTGAGCCAAAAATTATAATACGGTTCTGGATTTTATCAATAATTTTTACATTACTCAGTCTTGTGACACTTAAGATTCAATAAGGAAAGGGGAAAATTATGCTTCATGAAAAACCGGGTGATTATCCTGATAAAATATTGTTTATTGTAACTCTTCTTCTTACTGCAATCGGTATTGTGATGATCTACGGACCAAGTGCAATTATATCCGAAAGACTTTATAAAACCAGCAATATGTTTTTATTTAAACAATTTATCGGCGTAATAATAGGATTATCTCTAATGTGGATTATCAGTAAAGTTGATATATATAATTTAAAACGCCCATCTATATCAATAGGATTACTGATTACAAGTATTTTACTGCTTATTCTTGTTCTTATTCCAAAAATAGGAAAAGAAGCTAATGGAGCAAGAAGATGGATCAACTTATATCTTTTTACTATTCAGCCGTCTGAAATTGCCAAGCTTTCTATAATTATTTATCTTGCGGATACTCTATCAAGAAAACAAAAAAATATAGATAATTTTACACAATGCCTGTTACCTATAATAACTATTGTATGCATAATGGCTTTTTTAATAAAACTTGAACCGGATTTTGGAAGCATGATTATTCTTTCAATTATAGTTTCAATAATGTTATTTACAGGGGGAATAAGCTTTAAATATATTTTACCAATGATAATATCCTCTTCAGGGATAATACTTTTCTGGATAATCAGAGATCCGCTGCGATGGAGAAGAATTTTGAGTATATGGAGCGGAAATTATCAGTTAGACCAATCTCTGCTTGCTTTAAGATTTGGCGGACTGCTTGGAGTAGGGCTTGGGAACAGCCGCCAGAAATTTTTTTATCTGCCTGAAGCACACAATGATTTTATTTTTGCGATTATTGGTGAAGAATTGGGACTAATAGGAACTGTGCTTGTCTTGCTTCTTTTTATTATTTTAATCTGGCGGGGGGTAATGATTGCTTCCAGAACAAATGATTTATATCAGGGACTACTCGCGACAGGGATTGTTACAATAATAGGATTGGAAGCATCAATCAATATGGGTGTTGTTATGGGAATACTCCCTACAAAAGGGATAACTTTACCTTTTGTAAGTTATGGGGTTTCTTCTCTGGTAGTTAATTTAATAGCCGTAGGTATTCTTTTAAATATATCCAAGAGTACAGGATAAAAGGATTTTTATGAAATTGATGATTGTATGCGGAGGGACGGGCGGGCATATATATCCCGGGATTGCGCTGGCAAAAGCAATAAAAAACCGCAATCCTGACGGGAAAATAATTTTTATCGGAAAAAAGAAAGGGCTTGAAGAACAAATTTTTTTAAGGGATGGCTGGGATTACCGAACGATTATTATAAGCGGAATGCCGCGTGAATTTTCTGTAAAATGGTTCTCTTTTATATTTAAAATGATATTGGGAATCATTCAATCAATAATAATAATTAATAAGGAAAAACCTGATATCATCGTCGGGACAGGAGCGTATATAACTGTACCGGTCATTTTGTCTGGGAAAATTTTCAGAGTACCGGAATTACTAATGGAGCAAAACACATATCCGGGAATAGCAACCCGTTTTCTTGCACGTATTGTTAATAAAATAGCGGTATCTTTTGAAGAAACGGTTAAATATCTGCCGGGGAAAAAATGTATTCATACAGGGAATCCGGTTAGACCTGAAATTATTTCTAAAGACAAAGAATCCGCATGTAGATTATTAAATTTTGACGAGAGTAAAAAAACTTTACTTATTTTCGGCGGAAGCCAGGGAGCGCACAGTATCAATAAAGCATGTATTGATATGAAACCATTACTGGAACCTTTATATGACAGACTGCAGATGATCATGATTACAGGTGAAAATGATTTTAAAGAGGTTAACGAGTGTTATGAAAAAACCAATATTAAAATCATGATTGCTCCTTTTTACTATAATATGGAAAATGCACTGGCAGTTTCAGATATGGTAATTTCACGCTCAGGAGCAAGCACTCTTGCTGAAGTTACGGCAAGGGGCATTCCTTCTATTCTTATTCCGTATCCTTATGCAACAGACCAGCATCAGCTTAAAAATGCAGAAGCTATGGTAAAGTCCGGAGCGGCGTATATAATTCCGGACAGGGATTTAACAGGGGAAATACTTGGAAAATATATAATTGCATTATTGTTTGATGACATAAAACTTAAGTCCATAAAAGAGGCAAGCAAAAAACTGGGACGGCCTGATGCAATTGAAAATATTGCAAAAATTGTTGAGGAACTTATTGCTAAGTAATTTTTTTGGGGGGGTAATATGTTTAAAAAAGTTAAACATATACACATGGTAGGGATTGGCGGATCAGGGATGAATGGGATTGCGGAAGTACTTATTAATCTCGGTTACAAAGTTACGGGGTCCGATATGAAAAAAACAAAAATAACCTTGCGCCTTGAGGAGCTCGGAGCGGAAATAATTTATGAACATAAACCGGAAAACATAAGTAATGCAGATGTGGTTGTAATATCTACCGCTATAAATACAGAAAATCCTGAGCTAAAAGAAGCAGTGGAGAAAAAAATCCCTATTATTCCCCGCGCTGAAATGCTCGCGGAAATCATGAGGATGAAATATGCGGTTACTATAGCCGGTTCTCACGGAAAAACAACTACAACTTCACTTATTGCATCCATTCTGGCGAATGCGAACATGGATCCGCTCGTTGTAAACGGGGGTATTTTAAACAGCTTAAACAGCAGTGTAAGAATGGGAAAGGGAGAGCTTGTTGTAGCAGAAGCAGATGAAAGTGACGGATCTTTTTTACTCCTAAGCCCTACTCTTACTGTAATAACCAATATTGACAAAGAACATCTGGATTATTATAAAACCATGGACGCTCTCCGTGAAGCTTATATTAAATTTGTGAACAAAATACCGTTTTACGGATGCGCGGCTTTATGCCTTGATGATGAAAATATTCAAAGTATTATACCTCACATAAAAAAGAAATATTTTACCTATGGACTAAAAACTCAGGCTGATATTAAAGCTTCGAATATTCAATTCAAGGCAACAAAATCAGAATATGAAATAACAGCTTTTGGCAAAAATTTAGGAAAAGTTGTGCTTAATGTTCCTGGGATACACAACATATGTAATTCAATGGCTGCTTTTGGTATCGGACTTGAACTTGGCATCGAACCTGAAGTAATTAAACAAGGATTGATGGAATATAGCGGTGTGCGCAGGCGATTTCATATAAAAGGTGAATTTGGCGGAATAATGGTTGTGGATGACTATGGGCATCATCCTTCTGAAATACAGGCAACACTTAATGCGGCCAGGACGGGTTGGAACCGCAGATTAATAGTTATATTTCAGCTTCATAGATATTCACGGACACTTCTTTTGGAAGAAGAATTTAAAAGATCGTTTTATCAAGCGGACATTTTAATTATTACTGAAATTTATCCGGCCGGAGAAAAGCCTATTCCCGGAGTTTCAGCCTTGAATATTGCCGAAGGGGTAAAAAAGCATGGCCATAAAAATGTGCTTTTTGTACCGGACAAAGCAAAAATAATAGAAACATTATTACCCCTTTTAAAAAAAGATGACATTGTAATTACTCTGGGAGCAGGAGATGTAACATATATTTCGGATGAACTCGTTGAAAAATTAAAAATAAAGTACCCGTGTTAATTAGTTTGCACAAAAGAGTATTCTTAACGAAGTGAGGAATCTGTTTTATGCATGAAATAATACAAAAACTTATACCAATACTGAAAGGAGAATTTCTCACTAATGTACCATTACGTAATTATACAACATTTCATATAGGCGGACCGGCAGAGATACTGATCTTTCCGTATGATACAGAAGATTTAAAAAGAGTAATAATACTTTTAAATGATAACAATTTAAAGTTTAAAGTTATAGGAAATGGTTCAAATCTGCTGGTAATGGATGAAGGTTTTCATGGGATATTTATCTGTCTGAAAAAACATTTCAATTCTATGAGTATTAATGAAGAAAATATGGAAGTTGAAGCAGGTGTTATGCTGCCGCTGCTTGCAAAAAAAGCTTTTGAGGAGGAATTAAGCGGGCTGGAATTTGCTGTTGGAATTCCGGGGACCATCGGCGGGGCTGTATATAATAATGCAGGGGCATTTGGTCAGAGTATGGGAAATATTGTAAGTGAAATTGAAATAGTAAAAATAGACGGAGAAATAAAAAAAATCTCTGCCTCAGAATTGGTTTTTTTATATAGAAAATGCAAAATTCCGGTATCGGGAATAATAACAAAAATAAAACTTGCTTTAAAAAGAGAGCCCTCTTCTTCGATATTAAAGAAAATGAGGGAGAATGTCGAAAGTAGAAATAAAACACAACCGGCAGATTTTGCAAGCGCAGGCTCCATTTTTAAAAATCCTGAGGGAGACTCTGCCGGCAGAATAATAGAACATCTGGGGTTGAAAGGGAAGACCTGCGGGAATGCGCAAATTTCTCAAAAACACGCAAATTTCATTATAAACACAGGCGGCGCCAGAGCAAATGATGTACTTGAGCTTATTGAATTAATAAAAAAAACTGTTTATGAAAAAATGGGAATAAAATTGGATATGGAAATAGAAATTATAGGGAATGGTAAAATTTAATGACAAAAAAAAAAGGAAAAATAATTGTGTAATTAGTTTTGATGCTGACAGAACTCTGCCTGTAAAATTATTAAATGAAAAAAATATTAAAGCTGTTTTTATTGCCCTGCATGGGCAGGGAGGAGAAGACGGTTCCATTCAGGGTATGCTGGAGTTTTTAGGTATCCCATATACCGGTTCGGAAATTTTAGCTTCGGCTCTTGCAATGAATAAAATCATGGCAAAAAAAATTTTTAAATCATACGGATTTCCGACTCCGGAATATCAGGTTATTAACAAAAAAAATAAAAAAAATAAAAAAATTTTACATTATCCGATTGTAGTAAAACCGAATGCCCAGGGGTCTGCATGCGGAGTAAGTATTGCTTCAAATGATAAAGAGCTTAACTCTGCTATTTTTGAAGCATTCAAATTTAATGATGAGGTTTTACTTGAAAAATATATACCCGGCAGGGAATTAACCGTTGGTATATTGGGGGACAAAGCTCTCCCTATTATAGAAATTATATCAAAAAAAAAATTTTATGATTACGAGGCAAAATACACACCGGGAAAGAGTAAACATATTGTACCGGCAAAACTTTCTTTGGAACTTACAAAAAAATTGCAGAATACTGCACTGGCCGTGCATACAGCTTTAGGATGCAGGGATTATTCGAGAGTGGATATACGAATGGATAACGATAATAATTTTTATATTCTGGAAATAAACACATTGCCCGGAATGACAAATTTAAGCCTTTTACCGGATGCGGCTAAAAGTGCAGGAATTGATTTTCCGGATTTAGTTGAAAAAATTGTAAAAATGGCAAATAAACGCGGGAATAAGGATTTAAACAATGGAAAGAAAATATAAACAATATGTTGTAAGACGTGTGATAACAAAAAGTAATCCTGTATTTAAAAAGAATTCATGGAAAAAAACTTTGCTCGGGATTTTAATTCTACTGCTTATGCTTATTTCCATTTATGGAACTATATATGCATATCAAAATATCCGCAAAAAAGTTCAGACTTTAGATTTTTTTAATATTGTATCAGTTGAAATATTAAATTCAGGAAAATATTTATCTGAAAATTCAATCAAAGAACAAACCAATCTTAAATTGGGCTCTAATATTTTCACATTCAGTGCTAATAAACTTGAAAAAAAATTAAAAAAATTAAATCCGGAAATAAAAGATGTCCGTGTTAAAAGACGGTTACCTGATATTGTAAAAATAAATATTGAAGAACGTATTCCCCTGGGATTATTGCTTTATAACGGTTCATTTTATTGTATTGATAATGAAGGGATCATATTTCACAAAAATGAAAATATGTCTTTAGATAAATTACATCTGCCTATATTTACCGGTGTAAAAATATCTAAAGAAGATATAAAAGAAAAGAAGCAGAATTTTTCTCTTTTAAAAGGCATTCAATTAGTGAAAAAGATTAAAAAATATAATGCAAAGTTCTTAGAAAATATTTCCGAAATAAATTTAAAAGATCCTTTTAAAATTTTATTTATTACTATGGAAGAAGGGCTTGAAATAAAAGTCGGAAGTTCTATTACAAAGGAAAAACTGGCTTATCTTAATTCTGTAATATCAGAAATAGATACACAAAAAGCAAAATATATAGATATCCGTTTTAAAGATAAAGTAATAGTAGGATATTAATCCCTGGTATTAAACTTCTGAAAGGAAAATAATGCGTAAATCGATCTCGAGTGAAAATATAGTAGTTGGACTGGATATAGGTACAACAAAAATCTGCATGGCAATCTCAGAGATGACTCCTGAAGGAAAAATAAATATCATCGGAGTTGGGACATGTCCCTCAAAAGGACTGCGTAAAGGAGTAGTAGTAAACCTTGAGAGTACAGTCAAATCTATTGAAAAAGCTCTTGAAGATGCTGAGCTAATGTCTGGACTTGGTGTAAGCAAAGTCTTTACAGGTATTGCGGGCGGACATATAAAAGCTATTAATAGCCGCGGTGTAATAGCAGTTTCAGGTCATGATAAAGTAATAACACAGGCTGATATTGACAGAGTCATAGACGCAGCACGGGCTGTAGCTATTCCGCTTGACAGAGAAGTTATCCATGTACTTACTCAGGAATTTATTCTGGATGATCAGGAGGGAATAAAAGATCCTATAGGAATGGTGGGAGTACGGCTTGAAGCGGAAGTTCATATAGTCACAGGAGCTGTAACTTCTGCACAGAATATAATAAGAAGTGTTAACCGGGCAGGACTTGAGGTTGAAGATATTGTGCTTGAACCGTTGGCTTCCAGTTACGCGGTTCTTGATGACAATGAAAAAGAACTTGGTGTAATTCTTGTTGATATCGGAGGCGGAACAACAGATATAGCAGTATTTTCAAACGGATCCATTAAGCATACTTCTGTTTTAGCTCTCGGCGGAGACCATGTTACTAATGATATAGCTGTTGGACTCCGGACACCAAATACTGATGCGGAAAAAATTAAGAAGATGTATGGCTGTGCTCTTACTGATTTAATAAAACAGGATGAAGAAATTGAAGTTGCAAGTGTTGGAGGCCGTGCGCCTCGCAAAATATCCAGAAAAATTCTGGGAGAAATTATAGAACCCAGGATGGAAGAACTTTTCACATTGATTAACCGCGATATCAAACGCACCGGGCTCGATGAAATTGCAGCTGCAGGTATGGTATTTACAGGCGGAGCTTCTTTAATGGAAGGTACTGTACAAATGGCTGAAAAGATATTTGAAATGCCTGTGCGGATTGGATATCCGCAAGGAGTAGATGGATTAACGGATGAAATAAGAAATCCTATTTATTCAACAGCCATCGGACTTGTTTTATACGGGGTTAAAAATAGAACCCTTACTAAACCCGGCAGATTCAGAGGTTATCATTTATTCGGGAAAGTATCAAATCGCATGAAAGAATGGTTCGGAGAATTTTTTTAAAAATGAATTTCTGTGTTCTGTTGTTAATTTTTGATATTATAAAATTTAAAATAAGGAGGATTAAAATGTTAGAATTAGAGATTGAAAATGAGTTTGAACACCATGCAAATATTAAGGTTATAGGTGTGGGCGGCGGCGGATGTAATGCTGTAAATAGAATGATTTCGAATAAACTTTCCGGTGTTGAATTTATAACCGCAAATACTGATGCACAGGCTCTGCGCGGATCGCTGGCACCAATACGTTTACAACTGGGAGCAAAACTTACGAAAGGACTTGGTTCAGGATCAAATCCTGAAATCGGAGAAAAAGCGGCAAATGAGGACAGAGACAAAATTGAGGAAGTATTAAAAGGCGCGGATATGGTTTTTATCACAGCGGGAATGGGCGGCGGAACAGGTACCGGAGCTGCCCCCGTTATAGCTTCAATTGCAAAAGAACTGGGAGCTCTTGTAATTGCTGTAGTAACTAAACCTTTTGTTTTTGAAGGGAAAAAAAGACTGACCCAGGCTGACACCGGGCTATCCACATTAAAAGACAGAGTGGATACTTTAATCACTATTCCGAATCAAAGACTTTTAAGTGTGGTAAATAAACGTACTCCTATAACCGAAGCCTTTATTACGGCAGACGATGTATTACGAAATGCAGTAAAAGGGATTTCGGATCTGATTACTGTTCCGGGACTTATAAATCTTGATTTTGCCGATGTGAAAACTATAATGGCTAATATGGGAACAGCTTTAATGGGTATGGGTGTTTCTTCCGGCGATGACAGAGCAATGGAAGCGGCTCAGCAGGCAATTTCAAGCCCATTACTGGAAGATATCTCTATTAACGGCGCACGCGGTGTTCTTATTAACATAACCGGCGGCAGTGATCTGTCTTTATTTGAAGTAAATGAAGCTGCTTCACTTATTCAGGAAAGCGCTGATGAAAATGCTCACATAATCCTGGGTGCTGTAATAGATGAAACTATGGAGGACAGCATAAGAATTACAGTTATCGCAACCGGTTTTAACTCAGAAGTAGCTTGCACTGCTTCCAAACCTATTGAAGAAAAAAATAATATCAATACCGGTAAATTGTATTCAATAAAACCAAATGTCGCAGCAAAAGAACTTGAAAAACCGGCTTATTTGAGAAAAAATATGATGGCTGCTGCTCCGGATGGAAGACCTGTTAGTTTTAATAATATTGAAGAAGACAGAGAAATTCTGGATGACAGAATCCGTTCACTGGGAAATACTCATTTAGATATACCTACTTTTTTAAGGAATAAAATTGACTAAATCCTTTACATAATAAGATAATACAATTATTTTAAACCTTGAAAAAATAGTATATATATGTTATTCTTGATTCTGTTTGTACTAAAATTTTATTTTTTTATACAATAATAGGTGGTATTAATGAAAATATTTAAATCTGATTTTGAAAAACATTATGAGCTGGGACTTGCCTGCCATAATGAAAATAAATTTGATGAAGCCATAAAAGAATTAAAACTGGCATCTGAAATTAAGCCAAATGATGATGGAGTATATTTTGCCCTTGGCAATGTATATAACGTTAAAGGAATGCAAAAAGAAGCCTTAGATTGTTACAAAAAAAGCCTGCAGCTTAATCCAAACTGCACTAAATCTAAATACATGATCAAATTATTGTCAAATGAATCTGCAACAAAAAGTGAAACAAATAAAAACGAGACAATGGAAGAAATTTCATCCACATATAAATTAGGAGTGGAATGTGCTAAAAAAGATATGTTTGAAGATGCAATAATGGCATGGGAAAAGACTTTAAAACTTTTCCCGAATTTTGCCAAAGCGTATTATAATATCGGGGTAGCAAATTTCAAACTGAATAAAATTGATGAAGCATTAAGACATTTAAATCAGGCGAAAGCTTTTGATCCGGGATATGAGGAAATATATTTTTGTCTTGGAATAATATATTATGAACAGAATAAAATAAATGAAGCCATTAAAGAATGGGAAAAAGCTAAAGAAATCAATCCGCTTAATGAAAAAATACTTTGTAATCTGGCTGTAGCATACTTTGAACTGGAAAAAAAATCCAATAAATCCATAACAATTCTCCAGGAAGTATTAAAAATAAATCCTTCATACGAGTTAGCCCGCGAAAACCTCCAAAAACTGGTAATCCATAAATAAAAATTTTAATTCATGAAACATCTAAGGATAAAATTTTATTGCATTTGATCCATTTTTTACTGCTAAATTCTTTAATTATAATATTCTTCTTAATACTCTAAACTCAATAGCTCTAATATATGCTTTCATATTTTTGTAAAAAGCATGGGGTATGAAGGAAAAAAGTCACCTCAAAATACGAACCTCGCGTTTAAAGAATGCAAAAGTGGAAAAAAATCAATAAAAAGCTGAATCTGCCAATTAAAATAGAAAATAAAATTATTTATAATTACAAAACAGAATACAGGAGAATTTAAATGTCTAAAATTCCTTCAAAACATTATCACAGGATAAAAGAACATCATCCGGAATTTATGAAAGCTGTAGAAGCACTTGGCAAGGCGACAAAACAGGAAGGGCCTATTGAAGAGAAAACAGCGGAATTAATCCAGCTTGCCGCTGCGGCTTCGATCCGGTCAGAGGGGGCTGTGCATAGTCATGTAAGAAGGGCTCTTGAAGCAGGCTCACCTACCGAAGAAATCTATCATGCAATTATTCTTCTGACAAGCATAATTGGGTTCCCCGCTGTTGCCTCAGCAATAAGCTGGGCAAATGATGTAATAAAAGGATCTACTCAAGAAAAATAGGATACCATTAAAGCTCTGAGAATTCGGGCAATGCGCTGAGCTATTGCTCAATTGAAATCAAATAGTAAATTTATAGTATATTGTACCAATACCGTTAAAATAAAAATATAAAGCGGAGGTAAAAATGAAACCAGTAAAAGCCACTTCAAAAAAACACAAGGAAAGAGAGCTTGTAATTATACGCTTATTTGACGCACCGCGTGAAATTGTGTGGAAGGCGTGGACCGAACCAGAACGACTTAAACGCTGGTGGGGCCCTAAATATTTTACATCGTCAATCTATAATATTAACCTTCGGGTTGGAGGAGAATATTTCAGCAATATGCGCTCGCCCGAAGGCAAAGAAATCTGGGGTAAAGGTGTTTTCCTCGAAATCGATGCGCCTTTGCGTCTGGTAATGACTGATTCTTTTGCGGACAAACACGGCAACATAGTTCCCTCGACATACTACGGTATGGAAGATTTTCCGTTAGAAATGCAGATAGCAGTTTCGTTTGAGGAACAGGAAGGTAAAACAAAGCTGACTTTGAAACATTCAGATATTTCTGGCATTAGCGCTGTTGACCTGAAAAATATGAAAATCGGATGGAACCAGTCTTTTGATAAGCTTGCTGAATCTTTTATGATAAAACTAAACACTTACCTCAATTTTGCGGGCAATACAGAAGAAGCTTTCAACTTTTACAAGTCCATTTTTGGCGGAGAATTTACATCTGTCATAAGATTTAAAGATATGCCTATGGAGGGTGTAAACATCCCTAAAAAGGAAGAAAATAAAATTCTGCACATAGGTTTACCAATTGGGAAATACAACGTTCTAATGGCGACCGATACACTTGAATCAATGGGACAAAAATTAGTACAAGGAAACAACGTTTACATTTCGGTTCATCCGGGGAGCAAGGAAGAGGCAGACAAAATATTTAATTCTTTATCTGCCGGCGGCACGATAGAAATGCCCATCGCCGACCAGCCATGGGGTGATTATTACGGAAGTTTCAGGGACAAATTCGGGATCCAATGGATGGTGGATTACGGTTATCCAAAAAAGTGAAAGGGACGGGGGGTGTTAAGCAGTGATTGCAGGAAAAGCTCACAAAATAATCATTACCACATTTTTCACATTGAACTTTTGCTATTCCATTCTCAGAAATACCACAATCCAGAAATGAATAAATTGCGTTAGTACTTCTTCACGAAGATATTTATAATTTTCCTCGAACATATCAGAATATTTTCTCTCAAATTCATCTAAGCCGGTTTCTATGATAGAGAGGAACAACAAAATAATAAAGAATTCCCATCATAGACAGAAGATACTCTGATTTCTCTGCCTCAGGATTCTTCATTAATGTCTTAATTTTTAAAATTTTGTTATATTTTTTTATTTTTTTTTATGCTAAAATATATTGATTTATTTATCATAAATATTATATAAAATATTTATTAACTGAATCTTATGCAAGATTCAGTTAATAAAAAACTAAATTATAATTATGAGGAGGATTGTTTTATGTTTAAAAAAATTTATATATGTATCTTTTTGCTGCTTTTGCCGGTAGTTTTATTCTCCGGTTGCGGGAAAAAATCGGAGAATATTACACTTGCAGGGTCCACCGCATTTCAGCCTTTTGCCGAGAAACTGGCTGAAGAATACATGAAAAAAAATGCTGGCGTTAGCATAAACGTGCAGGGCGGCGGTTCCAGCATGGGAATCCAATCGGCAATTTCAGGAGTAGCCAATATCGGAATGGCGGATATGGTGGCGCTTCCTCCCGAAGCAAATACACTTAAACAGTATGTTGTTGCCAGAGACGGTATTGTAATAATTATTCACCCGTCTAATACTATCAGCAATTTAACAACACAGCAGGCACAAAAAATATTCAGCGGTGAAATTACAAACTGGCAGGAAGTAGGAGGAGAAAATAAAAAAATAACTATTATCTCACGTGAAGAAGGCTCAGGTACGCGCACTTCCTTTCATGCTCTGCTGCTGCAAGATATAAAACTTACGTCCAATGCCCTTATTCAGGAATCAAACGGAACTGTAAGAGAAAATGTAAGTTCAGATCCCGGAGCAATCGGATATATCTCACATGGGATGGTTAATGAAAAAGTTAAAGTAATCAGTCTGGACGGAATAGAACCGACAACTGAAAATACCAGAACCGGAGCATACCGTCTAATTAGACCTATATATCTTTTAACCAAAAGTGAACCAATGGGGCTTGCAAAAAGTTTTATAGATTATATTTTAAGCAGTGATGGACAGGGGATTATTGAATCATCGGGATTATTCTCTGCTAAGTAAAAAATTGAAATAAAGGATATCTTTTATGTTTGTTAAAGATAATATGTCCACAAAAGATAAATTGATTACTTGTGTTATATACACAGTAGCATTTTCTGCTATATCTATTCTTCTTTTAATAACTATCTTTATTTTCAGAAAAGGAGCGCCTTTAATATTTAAAATAGGAATTCCTAATTTTATAATGAATAAAACATGGGCTCCTCTTGGGTCGCAGTATGGGATTTTTTCTATGATAATGGGAACTATCTGGATAACTGCCGGAGCAATGATAATAGGTATTCCGCTTGGGGTGTCATGTTCAATTTATCTGGTAGAATATGCACCTCTTATTATAAGAAAAATATTGAAACCCATTATAGAACTTCTTGCCGGAATTCCCTCAGTAGTATATGGTTTTATAGGAGTTGTTATGCTGGCACCTTTTATAAGAATTCACATGGGAGGACCAGGACTTTCCGTACTTGCAGGATCGATAATCCTCGGAATTATGATACTTCCTACAATAGTCGGGATTTCAATTGATACGCTGCAGGCAGTGCCGAATTCCTACCGTGAAGGGGCACTGGCACTTGGGGCAACAAAATGGCAGAGTATATATAAAGTTGTTCTTCCTGCTGCCCGTAACGGAATCATTGCAAGTATCATATTGGGGATGGGACGGGCAATCGGCGAAACAATGGCTGTAATAATGGTTACGGGAAACTCGGCAAATGTGCCTCATTCTATTCTTGATCCTGTAAGGACACTCACTTCAAATATCGCGCTTGAAATGGGTTATGCAACAGGAGATCATCAGCAGGCTCTTTTTTCAACAGGAATAGTTCTTTTTATCTTTATTATGATAATTAATACAAATCATTTGTTAAAAATTTACTTTTATTATCTACTTTATTTACCATTGCAATTCTTTGTTTTATAATTTTTTTCATTTTAAAAAAAGGACTGCCCATTATAACGTGGGATTTTCTTTTACAGTCACCTAAAGACATGGGCAGAGCCGGAGGAATTTTCCCGACTATAATCGGTACAATTTTTATTGCCGTAATAGCAGTACTTATTTCCACTCCTCTCGGGGTATGCACCGCAATATTCCTGACCGAATATGCAAAAGAAGGAATTATGACAAAAATCGTGCGTTTTGGGTCTGAATGTCTTGCAGGTATACCTTCTATTATATTTGGACTTTTCGGGTTTGTACTGTTTGTTGAGTATCTGCATTTCGGATGGTCAATACTTTCCGGAAGTCTCACTTTAAGTTTCATGATACTTCCTACAATAATCCGTACAACAGAAGAAGCGATTAAAGCTGTCCCCTACTCTTTTCGTGAAGTAAGTTATTCCCTGGGAGCAACTAAATGGCAGACTATTAAAAAAGTTGTTCTACCCGGCGCTCTTCCGGGGATAGTCACAGGAGTTATTCTTGGTATTGGCCGCAGTGTCGGAGAAACTGCCGCTGTAATTTTTACTGCCGGCGGTTCTTTAAATATTCCTTCTTCTATTTTTGACTCGTCCAGAACGATGTCGGTGCATTTTTATATTCTGGCAAGAGAAGGTATTTCAATGAACAATGCTTATGGTACTGCCGCAATTTTAGTTATATCAATACTGCTGATAAATTTTTTTGCATATTGGATTATGCATAAAGTTACAGCCAAGTATTCATAAAAAGATTAAATAGGAAATAAGGAAATGGGAAATTTATGAATATATATTTTCACTTCCAACTTATCATGAAGAAAGAATAGATGAATATTAAAATTTCGGCAAATAATTTATCCGCATATTTTGGCAAAAAAAATACACTTAAAAATATTAATCTTAATGTGTATTGCAATGAAATTATGGCAATCATCGGTCCTGCCGGAAGCGGAAAAACAACTTTTCTTCGTTCTATAAACAGGCTCAATGATTTAAGCAATGATTTTTCATATAAAGGGAATCTGCTTTTGGACGGAGAAGATGTATACAATATTAAACCTGAAATATTAAGACGCAGGGTCGGAATGGTTTTCGCAATGCCCAGACCCCTTCCTCGTTCTATATATGAAAATATTGTTTACGGTCCAAAACTTGCGGGGACAGCTTCAAAAAGTGATTTAAATGCACTTGTTGAAAAATCTTTAAAATCCGCCTTTTTATGGGATGAAGTTAAAGACCGGCTTAATACATCGGCGATGAAGCTATCCGGCGGTCAGCAGCAAAGACTTTGCATTGCAAGAACGCTTGCTTTGAGACCCGAGGTAATTCTTCTTGATGAGCCATGTTCCGGACTTGACCCTATTTCAACAGCCAAAATAGAAGAAGCGATGCAAATATTAAAAAAGGAATATACTTTTATAATTGTTACAAATAATACAAAACAGGCGGCAAGGGTAAGTGATAATGTTGCATTTTTTTTAATGGGTGAATTAATTGAATATAACTCTGCACAAAATATTTTCACTATACCAGAGGACAAAAGAACCGATGATTATATCTCAGGGAGATTTGGATAATGGCAGATCGTTTATATGTTAAAAATTTAAATTTTTGTTACGGATCTTTTCATGCTTTAAAAAATATCAATGTCGGTTTTAAAGATAAGACTATTACTGCCTTGATCGGTCCATCAGGATGCGGGAAAAGCACACTCTTGAGATGTTTGAATAGAATGAA
This sequence comes from Candidatus Desantisiibacteriota bacterium, assembly GCA_016209155.1. Lineage (GTDB taxonomy): Bacteria > JACRDZ01 > JACRDZ01 > JACRDZ01 > JACRDZ01 > JACQWU01. The sequence continues at coordinate 16,944 of JACQWU010000105.1, forward strand.
TGATCTTATTGAAGGAATAAAAATTACAGGTAATATATTTCTGGACGAACAGGATGTATTAAGTAAAAAAACCGATCTCATTAGTTTGAGAAAAAGAGTGGGGATGGTATTTCAAAGACCAAATCCTTTCCCTCTTACCATATATGAAAACGTTTCTTTCGGATTGGAAGTTCATGGGGTAAATAATAAAGCACAAATAGAGCATATAGTGGAAAAAAGTTTAAAAGATGCATGGTTGTGGGATGATCTAAAAGACAAACTTTCACACCCTGCGCTGTCTATTCCTCTTGATCAGCAGCAGAGACTATGTATAGCAAGACTTCTGGCAGTCGAGCCGGAAGTTATTTTAATGGATGAGCCATGTTCTTCTTTAGATCCGATATCTACAATGAAAATCGAGGAGTTGATGTTTGAATTAAAAAAGAAATATTCAATTGTCATAGTTACACACAATATGCAGCAGGCAGCCCGTATTTCACAGTATTCCGGATTTCTGCTTATGGGAGAAATGATTGAATTTGACGAAACTTCAACAATTTTTACCAATCCAAAAAATCAGAAAACCCAGGATTATATAACAGGAAGATTTGGATGAAAACAAGAAAAGGAGTCAGATAATGGAAAGATATTTTGATGAAGAGTTAAAAGACCTAAAGGATAAAATTTTGTATATGGGAAATCGTGTAGAAATAATGGTGCAGGACTCCCTGACAGGATTTAAGGAACGCCAGAATAATATACTGCAAAAGGTTTTTGAACATGAAAAAGAAGTAAATCGTCTTCATATTGAGATTGATGATTTATGCTTAAAACTTATGGCTTTAAGACAACCAATGGCCGCAGATCTGCGTTTTATTACTGGTGTAATGAAAATAAATAACAATCTCGAACGTATGGGTGATCAGGCAGTAAATATATCACAAAATACACTTGAATTAATTAAACATCCAGAATACGAAACACTACTGAATCTTGATAATATGTCAGACATTGTAAAAAAAATGGTTAGAGGGTCACTTGATGCTTTTGTAAAAAAAGATACTGTCCTTGCTCAGGAAATATTATTGAAAGACGATACTGTGGATAATCTTAAAGCCAAAATCTTTCAGGAACTTTTAACTAAACTTAAAAACGCTCCGTCTATTGAAGTAAATCACATATTTGAGCTGATTCTTATTTCCCGTAATCTGGAAAGAATTGCCGATCATGCAACAAATATATGCGAGGATGTAATTTTTATGGTGCTGGGAAAAGATATCAGACATCACCATACAGAAATTGATGAGAAACCAATAAACTGATTCGGATGTATCACCGCATCTGTAAATTCAAAATATCCGATATGTAGTAAAGGGCTTTAGCCCTGCAAAAACTTATAAAATCAATAAACGACCCTAAAGGATCTTACTACATTAAAATATCTACAAATACAAGGATGAACCCAACTTATTCCTGTAATAAGGTCTTATTTAAATGAAAAAAATATCCGTATTGCAATTTATTAATGTCAGATGGTTTAATGCAGAAGCAAATTACGGCATTACACTTTCGAAAAAACTGTTTCAAAAAGGACATAATGTTTTTGTTTGCGGAATTGACGGGACACCTCCTGTAGAACAGGCAAAAAATCTCGGACTTCCGGTTTTCACATCACTTAAACTTCATCATTATAGTCCTTACTATTTAGGGAAAGACCTTTCGCTTCTTAAGGATTTTATCCGCAAAGAAAAAATACAAATCATTAATGCTCACCGTTCAGAAGGACATCTTCTTGGAGCTTTATACAAAAAATTCTATGACAATAAAATAATTCTGATTCGTACCAGAGGAGACATGCGTCTCCCTAAAAATTATTTTTTCAACCGGTTACTTTATAATTATACCGATAAAATAATAACCTCCGCTCAAATAATGCAAAAAACATACTTTAATAAACTTAATGTACCACCCGATAAAATCACAACAATTTACAATCCGGTTGACACAGTCAAATTTAATCCAAAAACAGAAGGAACCGAGATCAGGAAAAAGCTTGGCATAAAGGATAATGATATACTGGTTGGAATTGTGGGTAGGCTTTCACCTGTAAAAGGGCATAAATATTTTGTGGATGCCGCATCTTTTATTCTAAAAGAAAAACCTGATGTAAAATTTCTTATTGCAGGCAAAGAATCACAGGTTAAATATCAAGATTTGAAAAACCAGATAAAATCACTCGGTATTGAAAAATCATTCATATTCTCCGGCGTTGAATCTGATGTGGCAAAACTTATCGCATCCATAGATATAGGTGTAGTCGCATCCTTAGGATCTGAGACTAACTGCCGTGTTACACTTGAATTTATGGCAATGGCAAAATCAGTTGTTGCAACTTCAGTCGGTGTAATACCGGAAGTTCTGATTAACAATGAATGCGGAATAATAGTACCTCCTGCCGATGCCAATGCTCTTTCGGAAGGGATACTTAAAATGATTAAAAATCCTGATATATCACAACAAATGGCACAAAAAAGTAGAATACGCGTAGAAGAAAATTTCAACGAAGGCTTATTTGTGGAAAATACTGAAAAAGTGTATTACAGTTTACTTTAAACAGTTACCTCTCCCAAAAATACTTCTTTTTCTTTATAAACTTCTAATCTTCCATGCTTTTTTTCCACAGTCAACCAACCTTTAATTGCATCCTTTATATTATTCAGTGCCTCATCCATAGTCTTCCCTTGGCTCATACATCCCACAAGTTCAGGAACATCCACAACATATCCTTCATATTCTGAATCATATGTTATAACCACTTTAAATTTCATAAAAAGCTTCTTTCTCAAATATTTTGAATAAATTATATCATTATAATCCATTTGTTTCAAAAAAAAATTATTAAATATTATATCCTTTATATAAAATTTTCGTCTATAAAAATCCAAAAATTGATCCCCTTAGCCAAAATATCTTGACTTAAAAGAGACGAAACTATATTATTTGTTTTATTAATCCAAAAGGTGCATATGAAAAAACAAAATTTAAACAATTATGCTTTTATTGATAGTCAAAATCTTAATCTTGCGGTTCGAGAGCAGGGTTGGATTTTGGATTTTAAAAAATTCAGAAAATATCTCCATGATAAATTTAACATAACAAAAGCTTTTCTTTTTATAGGATATGTTCCTCAAAATCAGGATTTATATG
>JACQWU010000141.1 GCA_016209155.1 Candidatus Desantisiibacteriota bacterium
TTTCTCCGAATGTCTTTATTACTTTATTTGAAATCCCTGCTTCAAGCGGTGTGCATGGGCCCGGAGAAATAACTATTTTTTCAGGGTTCATTTTTTTTATACCGGGAATAGTTATTTTATCATTCCGGTAGACTTTTATATCAGCACCCAGCTCCCCAAGATATTGCACAAGGTTATAAGTAAAAGAATCGTAATTATCTATTACCAGAATCATTCAAGACCTCCTTCAGCCATATGTATGGCTTGAAGCATACCGCGGGCTTTATTTAGTGTTTCCTGATATTCTTTTTCAGGATCAGAATCCGCCACAATACCGGCCCCTGCCTGGATATAAGCTATTCCGTTTTTAATTATAACAGTTCTTATTGTTATGCATGTATCAAGATTACCGTAAAAACTGATATATCCGATTGCTCCGGCATAAGGACCGCGCCTTGTATTTTCAAGCTCATCTATTATTTCCATAGCTCTTATTTTAGGCGCACCGGACACTGTCCCCGCAGGGAAAGCAGCCTCTAAAGAATCAAAAGCATCTTTCCCCTGTATAAGTTCACCTACTACATCCGTAACCATATGCATAACATGAGAATATTTTTCTATTGTCATAAATTCAGGAACATGAACAGATTTGTATTTTGAAACTTTCCCTATATCATTTCTTCCCAGATCCACAAGCATTATATGCTCGGCGCGTTCTTTTGAATCATTGATAAGTTCATTTTCAAACTTATCATCCTCTCTTTCGTTTTTACCCCGCGGTCTTGTCCCTGCAATTGGACGTACTTCTATTTTTCTATTTTCGACTCTTACTAATATTTCAGGTGAAGCACCCGCAATAATAGTCTCTCCCATGCGCAGAAAATACATATAAGGTGAAGGATTAATTTTACGCAATGCTCTATAAATATCAAAAGGATTACAATTTAATTTTATATCTAACCTCTGAGAGAGCACAACTTGAAACACATCCCCTGCACGGATATATTCTTTGGCTTTTTTTACATTCTGTATAAATTCTTCTTTTGAAACATTCGAATTAAACTGTAATTTTTTTCTCTTCCCGCCTTTTTCACTATTCAAAAATATTGGGCTTTTTAATCCGGCTACGATTATATCTATCTTTTTTTTTGCTTCATTATAAGCATCCCTCACATTTTTCTTATTATCAATATGAGCGTTCGTTACCACCTTAATAGTATGATTAACATGATCAAAAACCACAATTGTATCAGTAATCATAAGAAGACATTCAGGAATATTTAGTATGTCTTGATTTTTATCGGATATATTTTCAAAATACCGCACCATATCATAACTTAAAAAACCTACTGCACCGCCGTGAAATCTTGGAAGTCCTTCAATATAAACAGGTTTATATTGAAGCATATGTTTTTTAAGAATATTTAATGGAGTATCTTTTGTCTTAATTTTTTTTGTTTTACCATTTTCAATTATCTCTACACTGCCGCATCTGCTTAAAAAAATTATTGACGGATTACTGCCAAGAAAAGAAAACCGGGCAATCTTTTCTCCGCCTTCAACGCTTTCCAGAAGATAGGAATATTCACCTGTATCAAGCTTCATAAAAGCAGATACCGGAGTTTCGGTATCTGCAAGAATCTCTTTGTAAACAGGGATTAGATTCCCCTTTTTTGAATAACTTATAAATTTTGGTAAAGAAGGATAATACACTGATATGTTCCTTTTATTTCTTAAATTGGACTTATGACTATTGTTATATTTGCATTATTATAGACATAGTATTGAAATTTGTCAATGAATAGACCTTCATTAAAATGACATTTTTTGTTATATTAATATAATTTATGTTATAATATAATATTAAAAGGTGATAGTATTAAAACAAATTTTGATTTGTTAATTAGAAAAGTGAAAAAATGTCTCAAAAATTTTTTGAAAACAAAAAAGAAATAACTTTATTGTTCAAATCCCTCGAAAATTCTTATGATGGAATTCTTGCATTGGATATTGATTATAAAATTCTCTATGCAAATTCTGCGATAAAAAAAATGTTTGGTTTACCTTTACGTGATTTAATCGGCAGTACAGCAGAAATAATACTTACAAAAAATTGTTTAAAACAAATAAAAGAAAAAGTCCTGAAAAATAAAACATGGGAAGGAGAGTTTTGCATAAAACAAAAAAAAGGCGGGGATTTATTTGTATGGATAAAAGCCGCCCTTGTTAAAAATAAAATTTCATCCAGGATTCTTTTATTATTTCATGATATTAACGAATGGTAAAAAATGGAATCGGATTTAAAAGATTATGCAATCAAGGTTGAGGAAACCTTCCATATTATGGAAGAAGAAAAGCTGAAAACCGAAACTGTTTTTTCCAGTATTGCAGAGGGGCTATTTACGGTTGATAATAATTGGATTATAACTTCTTTTAACCCGGCCGCAGAAAAAATCACGGGGATTAAAGCAAGCTATGCCGTGGGGAAGCCGTGCCATGAAATAATACATGGAGAGCTCTGCAAAAAGCATGAATGCGCGCTTTCAAAATCTAAAAAAACTGGTAGAGTAATGTTAAATATAGAAGGAAAAATACGGGACTCCATGGGACATTGGCTGCCGGTAATCATAAGTACTGCTCCTTTAAGAAATCCGCAAAATAAAATAACCGGAGGAGTGGAAACTTTCAGAGATGTGAGCGAGCTTGAAAGAGTCAATCATGAGCTTGTCAGATTAAATAATATCAAAACGGACTTCCTTTCCATGGTCTCTCATGAACTAAAAACCCCTTTAACAATAGTAAAAGGATATTCTGAATTACTGGTACATGGAAAATTCGGGGAGCTCCTGCCGCACCAAAAAGAAATTGTCAGCATGATTAGGAATAAGGTTGATAAATTAAATTTTCTTATTAATGATTTATTGGATGTCTCACAACTTGAATTCGGAAAGTTTAAAATTAATAAACAGTTATTTAGTCTGACAAAACTTCTTACAAATAAAAAAGAGGAATTTAAAATTATTGCCGAGAAAAAAAATCTAAAACTGGATTTTAATTCATGCCCGGAAGAAATTGTTATTAATGGAGATCAGGAAAGAATTTCCCAGGTATTATCCAATTTAATATCTAATGCGATTAAATTTACAAATCCAGGGGGAAAAATAAATGTAAGCTTGGAAAATGGAAGCAATTTTATCAATATCAATGTTGTTGATACAGGTATTGGGATGAAACATGAAAAAATAGAAAATATTTTTGATAAATTTTATCAGATAGACACTTCCAATACACGGCAATACAGCGGAATTGGACTCGGACTTGCTATCAGCAAGGATATTATTGAAATGCACGGCGGTAAAATCAATGTTAAAAGTGAACCCGGATGCGGAAGTACATTTTCTGTTATTCTGCCGTATAAAACAATCAATTAACCGGAAAGCAATACAAATATGCAGCTTAATAAAACAATTTTTTATTTTTTTTGTATAATGCTTTTTTCTATACAAACTGCGTCTTCTCAGAAGCTTCCGCCTTTTGATACATGCGCAAAGAAACAGGGACCTCAAATTGTTTTAGATCCGCCTGTCCTTAAATTTGGAAAAGTTAGTGTGCAAAATGCTACTGCATCCAAAACTGTTAAATTATATAATAAAGGTGATTCAGATCTTATTATTACAAATTTAAGAGTTTCCTGCGGGTGTGTAAGTGTTTCCTTCAAATCTGGGAAAAATAAAAGTCCCTATTTCGGCATATATGGCTCTACTCCGGGATGGAAGGAAAAAATTGCCCCTGCAAGCTACGCTGAATTGACAGTAATTCTTGATTTAACGGATTATCCTGTTTCAGAAGGGATTCAAATAAAAGATATTTTCATATCCAGCAATGGGACAAGAAATCCTGAATTAATACTAAAAGTTGAAATGGAAACCATAAAATAATAACATGGAAAACAACAAAATTATTCTGATAATTTGTTTTATTATCACTATTTTTTCCTCTCCTGTTTTTTCTGATACACGAAAATATGAATCAACTCTTCCAGGGCTCATTATCTTTCATTCTCTTTCATGTAATTCCTGCATTAAGGTTAAAAAGGAAATAATACCTGAAATAGAAAAAAAATTTCGAAACAGAATACTTATAGAATTCCGCGATATTGCAGATATAGGGAATTATAAGCTTCTTATAAGTCTTCAGGAAAAATACAAAATAAAATTAAGCAATGATTTACCTGTATTTTATCGAGAAAAAAAAATAAAAAAAAATTATGAAATATTTATTAATAAAATGCTGTATTCCCCCAAAAAAGAAGAGATACAAAATTTCAATTCAGTGGATTTAATATCCCGTTTCAGATCATTTAAACCTGCTACGATTATTTCTGCCGGTTTAATTGACGGAATTAATCCCTGTGCTTTTACGGTTATTGTATTTTTTATGTCTTTTTTAGTAGTGCAGGGTTATAGAAAAAGACAACTGGTTATAATCGGATTATCATTTATTTTTTCTGTATTTCTAACTTATTTTTTGCTGGGCCTCGGAATTTTTGGATTTCTTTATCAACTAAAAAATTTTTGGCTCATAACAAGAATATTTAATGTTTCCATAGGTATATTCAGTATTATACTCGGAATTCTGTCGATTTATGACTTTATCAAGTTTAAAAGTACAAATGAAACAAAAGACCTTCTTCTGCAATTACCGGGTGCAGTAAAAAGACAGATACATTCGGTAATCAGATTGTATAATAAAAATCCCGAAGATAATGAAAAGAACGAATTTGAAAAAAAAAGCATTATCAGTCTGGTGATAAGCGCTTTAATTTCAGGATTTCTGGTATCATTATTAGAGGCAGTATGCACAGGACAGGTTTACCTTCCGACCATAACATTTGTTTTAAAGACTTCATCCTATAAATTACAGGCTTTCATGTATTTACTGCTTTATAATCTTATGTTTATTTTCCCCTTATTTATTGTTTTTTTATTAGCTCTTTCAGGCACAACAACAGCACAATTCTCCCGATTTATAAATAATAATCTTTCCGCACTTAAGATACTTATGGCTATTTTATTTTTTGTTTTTGGAATATTCTTAATATTTCTAAAATAACAAAAAAAGAAAAAGGAAATATCTTGACAACCCTATTTTTATATGGTTAAATTATTTTATCGATTTTCAATCAACTCTACATATATTTATATTATAAGCTCAAACAATTCTATGGATAAAAATGCTGATTAAATATCTTAGAAGACCAGTAAGATTTGATTATCTTAATAAATGGTTAAATAAAAAACATTTCAAAGTATTGGATGTAGGATGCGGAAATCATTCTCCGTCAGTGACGAAAAAATATTTTCCTGAAATAGATTATTATGGTTTAGATATGGTAAAAAATTATAATTCTGATGAAGAAGATTTACGCTGTATGGAAAAATTCTATGAGGTAGACCTTGCCAAATCATACAATCTTGATATTATCCCGGATATTTTTTTTGATGGTCTGATTTTAAGTCATGTAATAGAACATCTGGAAAACGGAGAAAAAGTAATTCTTGATTTGCTGCATAAACTAAATACTAACGGTATAATATATATTGAATTCCCATCCCCGCACAGTGTTTATCTTCCAAGAATGAAAGGTACTTTAAATTTTTATGATGATCCTTCACATGTAAAGTTATATAATGTTAAGAAACTAAATAATCTTTTAAAGGAAAATGGTTGTATTATTTTAAAATCAGGGATAAGACATTCTCTAAAAAAAATCATATTACTACCATTATATGCTGTTAGTTCTTTGTTTTCTTTCGGGAATATTTCTTCTTCTGTTTTTTGGGATATTACCGGTTTTGCCAGTTATATAATTGCAATTAAAAAATGAAGAATACTGTGACAAATCCACAGGGCATCTTCTGTTTCTGATAGGAATTATTTATTTTAGTGCGCGAACCCAACCCAAATGAAATTGAAAAATTATTGGAATCAGTTTTCCCTTTTTGGAGTATAAGCAAAAAAAATGAAATCACAAGGCTTATATATGAAATATCCAAAAGAGAAAATATCCCTTCCCATGAAATAATTCATAATCAGGAAGGGAAGCGTTTTTCTATAATTAAATCAGATTTACTAAGAAAACGTTACCCCTATGCATTTATTCATGAAAAAGCCCCCAAATTCTATATGCCAAAACTTGAAATAATACCCGAAAATAAATTAAAAATTAACAATAATTTTTTTTGCCCGCAGGAAATTTATATTGAAGAAGGTATTGAAAATAATTATCTTATTTCAAGATTTAAAAATCTTTTTCCTGAGGCGCAATTCAGCTATATCTCATCACTAAAAAATTACCTTAAAAATAAATCTTTCACGATTAAAGACTACAACGACAGAAGAAATAAATTTTTTATAATTAAAGAAAAATTTGATTTTGTGAAACAATGTCCCTGCACTCCGTCTGCAATCCCATGCGGATACAACATTTTCAATTTGGGATTCGGCTGTCTTTTTGAATGTACTTA
>JACQWU010000142.1 GCA_016209155.1 Candidatus Desantisiibacteriota bacterium
TTTGTATCTTCCAAGCTTATAATCTTCTTCTGCCTCTCTTATAGATTCATCAAGTTGAGACTCTTTTAATTTTTCATATTCTTCTAACGATAACACAACAAAACTTTTTTTGCCTCTAATTGATATGTATATTTCACCATATTTTTGAACCAGTTTATCAATTAATGTTACTCCTTTTGTTTTAAGTTCATTTGCTGTTATAACCATACTTTTAACCTCCCTATTAATAGTACTATTAAAAATACTATATAAGAGTAAAGTTGTCAACATTTTTTACATAATACCTGAATTCTGAAATACAGGATTCAGGTATTATGTAATCTTGTATTTCCCAAGCCCAAAAGTTGTTACTTTCCCAACATGAATATATTCCCCTAATTTCAAAAGCGGCAGATATTTTTGCAAATCACCTTTATAAGTGATTTTCCCAATGCATCCGCCGAATTTCATTCTTGTATCCTGCCTGCTGGAATATCTTTCCCAGTCTACCCATTCAAGTCTGTTATTAACAATTTCAATTTTTTCCGAACCATTGGCAAATTCTTCGAAATCAGCAAGCTCTGCTCCGCAGTGAAAATGAGCAAGTAAGCATGCTCTTTCTGATAATCTTTTAATCAAAAGCTCAAAAGATAAATCTGTTGATAAATTATCATTTACTTTTATTCTTGCCGGAGTTTCAAAATTTATTGTTATTTCATCACGATTATTTAGTTCTTTATCTACAAAAAAACCATAATCAATTCTGTTATCCGGATTTTTAAGAATTTTATTATTATCATTATATATTCCTATTACAGATCCATCAAACCTTAATTCTTCAACCGATGCCACATCAAATTTTCCTTTATGATGACCAATCCCAAGTTTCCCCATTTCCGTAAAAGTATAAACAAAATACGGCAGATACTCATTTGCTTTCCCAATAAGCACAAATTCAAAAGACAGGATATCCCCCGGATTGAAATATCGTTTTTGGGTAAGCGGAGGAATAATAATATAAGGATGCGGAGAATTTTTATATTTCCGGCTGTGAAGATGATTTTCAGGCACCGGCGATTCCATTATCGCAGAATAAACACATTTTAATTTTAAGATGCAGGTATTACATTCAACATTCCTGGTCACACACACAGCCGGTATTTGTGGAAAAAGAGAGAATTTAGAGAGTTCATTATTCTCTTTCATAAATAACATTACCATATTTCATAATTGATTCTAAAAAATCGCTTTTATTATTCTTTTCTTTTATATGTATGGTGCGATGAATTAGCACTAAAATAAATAATAAAAATTCCACCCATGTATTTTCTGATGGTTAGATTTTTCTGTTTCTTAACTTCATTGCTTTTTTACTGATTTCATTTATTGATAAATTTTCATCCAGGTTTTGATGCCATTTGGTATAATCGAATGGTTCTCTTTGAATAAGAGAAATAAAACGCTCTGCTTCAACATCCCCAAGCGATTTTGTAAGGGCATTAATTCCCTTTATCCTTATTTCTGTGTCGGTAATCATGATAAAACCTCCTTTATAAAACCTATGGGGTCAGTTAATTTTATTTCTTTTAATATTTTTGACAAATTTAAAATTTTGTCATCCGTTGTAAGAAAGTAGTCACATCTAGAAATAATGGAACACGCGATATGCAACGAATCTAATTTCTTAAATCCTTTTAGATTTAGAGAATCAGCTATCTCTATTAAAGTAACATTTTCTTGAACATTCGTTAGAGCATATTTCCCCCAGCCTTTGATTCGTAATTTTCGTTCTTCATATGGATTTTTACTATTTTCATAATCCAATATGTACGACCACACTAAATCAAATTTTCCCGCTCTAATTTCTTCTTGAATTCTCAATTTCGCTTCAGTTTCAAGCATGATTCTAATCTGAGATTGATCATCAAATGGACGGTTAAAACAACAATTATCGAGATAAATTTTCATACTATTTGCGTTCCTATAATTATTTGTATTTTCCCATCTAACAAGGCTATGTATACAATAACGTTTGAATATTCTCAACACCGCCGTGCAATTTTGTCTAAAAAATCTGACAACAGCCTTAGTTGTTGAGATTATATCACCACTATCTTTTAATGTCAAAACTTACAAATCCTATATTTTCCAAGCCCAAAAGTTACTTTCCCAGTATAAATATATTCACCTAATTTTAGAGGAATAAGAATATAAGGATGCGGAGAATTTTTATATTTCCGGCTGTGAAGATGATTTTCAGGCACCGGCGATTCCATTATCGCAGAATAAACACATTTTAATTTTAAGATGCAGGTATTACATTCAACATTCCTGGTCACACACACAGCGCCTAAGAGCATGACCAAACACCTCGCGCAGGGCAGACCCTTTGTAAGGAGGAAGTAAAATAACTTCCTTTACTTTGAGATTGATGCGGTATTTGTGGAAAAAAAGAGAATTAAGAATGTTCATAAATTTAAGCCAATTTATTTTATTCCGGCCAAAAATCAGCAGTTAGATTATTTTTAGTTATAAGATATTTCTTACAAGTTTCAATGATTTTTTCAGTTTCATTTAATGCTTCCTGAGCCCTGTTTTTATCTATTGAATTATCAAAATCATAATCTCCAATTTGTCTATCTATAAATAATTTTTGAATTATTTTTGTAAAAGATTCAGGAAATTCTTTTGTCTTTATAAATTCCTTATTAAAAGCTCCTATAGTCTGACTATGAGATGAAAAATGTAGTTTTTTTGATACTAACACTGCTGAAATTGAGTGATAAACTGCATAATAAGCTCGTGAAACAGAATCATCATACCGCTGATTATCAAAATCTATTTTCCCAGTCTTTAATTTTTCACATGCTTTAATTATCATATTTTTAATGATTTCGATATTATTTTTTGTCATAATTTAATACCTTCTTTAAGTATATTTAATCCAAGAGGGTAATTTTTTTTCTTTTGCCATTCTTCTTCTCCATAAATCACATATCCAATTAAAGCATAATATTTGTTCATAAATTCAACACATATATCCAAAATAGTATTTTGTATTTCTTTTTCTTTATTATCAACAATAATTAAAATATCATAATCTGAACTCTCAGTAAAATCACCTCTTGCATGTGAACCAAATAAAATAATTTGTTTAATATGCTTTTTTAGCTTTTGTCTAACACTTTCAGCAAATGCTTTAGATATTTTATCCATATTTTTCTTCCTCGGATTTATTAAATTATTTTTTTATTTAAACTATTCCTATATCCTGCATTATATCACCTGATTTAT
>JACQWU010000022.1 GCA_016209155.1 Candidatus Desantisiibacteriota bacterium
CCGGAGCTGTAGCAATATTGGTCAGTGATACTCCCCATGTTTTCCAAATTGATAAAGGTGCTAATGGATATTACGGATATGAAGTAATGGATACATGCCGGCCTGTTCCTGATAGTGAGGCTGGTGATTCTGATTTATCTTTATTGTCCTATCTGGATTGTTGTGAACAGGCATTTTTGGAATATCAAAAACGTGTAACAGGTGCGGATTATCGGCAAACATTCAATTATCTTGCTTTTCATACTCCTTTCGGTGGAATGATTAAAGGAGCGCATCGGACAATGATGCGGAAAATGGCTGGAGCCAAACCCTCAGAGATTGAAATAGACTTTACGCAGCGTGTCATGCCAGGTCTGATTTACTGTCAACGAGTAGGGAATATGATGGGAGCCACTGTTTTTATGTCGCTGGCAAGCACTATTGATAATGGTTGTTTTGATTCCCCCAAGCGAATCGGATGTTTTTCCTATGGATCAGGGTGCTGTTCTGAGTTTTATAGCGGTGTTGTTACAACACGAAGCCAGGATATCCAGCGTCGTTTTGATATAGGCCGCTACTTGAGAGAACGCTATCAATTATCAATGGATGAATATGATGCTTTATTAAAAAGCAATAGTGCAATTAAATTCGGCACACGAAATGTTTCATTGGATTTTCAATTATTTCCTAAAGCATTGACATTATGTCAGGGAAGAGAACGTTTATACCTGGAAAAAATTAGAGAATTTCATCGTCAATACAAATGGATATCATAAATTGTTAGTGGAGAGAATAATGTCAGAAGCAGTTGTTAAGGTACACGAAATAGAACAAGGTATTGTTCAATTGACTATGCAGGATCGGGTGAATAAAAATACGTTTTCCGAGGAAATGATCCTTGACCTGATCCAGTCATTTGAATTAATCAAATCCAATTTAAATTATAAGGTGGTAGTTTTAACCGGATATGATAATTATTTTGCTTCAGGAGGAACAAAGGAAGGTTTATTAGCTATACACCAGGGCAAGGCAAAATTTGCGGATAGGAACATTTATAGCCTTGCATTGGAATGTAAGATTCCTGTGATTGCTGCTATGCAGGGGCATGGAATTGGAGGCGGATTTGTAATGGGATTATTTGCCGATTTTGTGATCTTAAGCAGAGAAAGTATTTATACAACTAATTTCATGAAATATGGATTTACTCCGGGAATGGGTGCAACGTACATTGTACCTAAGAAACTAGGAATTAGTTTGGCAGAAGAATTATTGCTCAATGCCGGTAATTATCGAGGAGCAGAGCTTGAGAAGCGAGGCATTCCATTTCCTGTGTTGCCTCGAGAACAGGTCTTGGATCATGCATGTGAAGTGGCTAGACAATTAGCTGAAAAGCCGAGGATATCATTAATCACTTTAAAGGATCATTTAACTACACCTCTTCGGGAAGAACTTCCTAAGGTTATTGAGCAAGAACTTGCAATGCATGAAAAGACGTTTCATCAAGAAGAAGTTAAAGATAGAATTCTTGGATTATTTGGAAAATGATCAAAAGATTCCTGATAGATTTCAAAATATTTGTTCCAGGAACAAAGGAGAAGAGCTGTGGACATACAAGAAATATTACGTGCTTTAAAGGCAAGGGAAATAACTCCTGAAGAGGCGAAAAAGGAAATAACAAAAATAAAAACAATTAAAGAGCAATCCTCGAACTCTTTTGCAAAGTTATCTAAAAAACATGATGTTTCTATACAGTTACCAAATTTAAATTCTGCATGCATGGATTTGGAACAATCATGTACAAAAAATAAAGAAAATACACCGGAAATAGAATCTATAAGAGAAGAGAAAATTTCTTCACCAACGGATACTAAAGAGGCTATTGCAATCATTGGTATGTCAGGAAGATATCCCGATGCAGGTAATTTGGAACAATATTGGGACAATCTGGTTCATGCAAAAAATTCGATCAGAGAAATACCTTTATCTCGTTGGGATGTAAATCAATATTATGACCCGCAACCTTTTAAAAAAGGGAAAATATACTGTAGACGCATAGGATTGCTGGAAAATATAGAATATTTTGATCCTTTATTTTTCAATATTTCACCTGTTGAAGCAGAACTTATTGACCCGCAGCATCGTATTTTTATGCAAGAAGCTTATAAAGCATTTGAAGATGCAGGTTACAACAGTAGCTCATTAAACAACAAAAAATGCGGTGTCTATATGGGAATTATGAGTAATGAATACGGGATGATAGTGAATAAAAACTATCCTGAACTGACCAATACAACTGGTAACAGTTATGCAATTGCAGCAGCGCGGATATCTTATTTCCTTGATCTTAAAGGACCTGCCATTTCAATTGACACTGCATGTTCTTCATCATTGGTGGCAACACATTTAGCCTGTCAGGCATTATTAAATAAAGAAATTGATATGGCATTAGTAGGCGGTGCAACTCTTTACTTAACACCGGAGTCATATATCGGTATGTGTGCATCTGGTATGTTATCACCAGAAGGTCAATGTAAAACTTTTGATAATAGTGCTGATGGTTTTGTTCCTGGCGAAGGCGTCGGGGCCATTGTATTAAAAAGATTAAAAGATGCTGAGGCTGACAATGATAATATATATGGCGTTATCATCGGCTCGGGGATCAATCAGGATGGTAAGACAAATGGGATTACAGCTCCGAGCGTTAATGGTCAAATGGAATTGGAACGAGATATTTATGACAAATATAGTATCCATCCTGAAAGTATTAGTTACACTTAGATGCATGGGACAGGAACAAAACTGGGAGATCCCATTGAATTAGAGGCATTATCTACAGTTTTCAAAGAAAGGACACATCAAAAAAAATTTTGTGCAGTAGGATCTGTAAAAAGTAATATCGGTCATACATCAGCAGCAGCCGGTGTGGCAAGTGTTCAAAAAGTAATATTATGTCTTAAGTATAAAAAACTGGTGCCGACATTACATTTTAAAAATCCTAATGAACATTTTAATTTTGATGATTCTCCATTTTATGTCAATACCCAATTGCGGCCGTGGGAAGATAGAAAGGGAAAACTGCTGCGTGCTTGTGTAAGTTCCTTTGGGTTTAGCGGGACGAATGCCCATATTGTTATCGAAGAATATCGTCCCAGAAACGACATGGCTCAAACAGCGATGCTTATCAGTAAAGATAAGCCTGTTTTATTTGTATTCTCTGCAAAGAGGGAGCAGCAGTTGAAAATCTATGCGGAATGCATGAAGAATTGGATCGAATCCAATGAAGATTTTAATCTGTCAGATATGGCCTATACTCTGCAGATGGGCAGAGAGGAGATGGACTATCGCCTTGTTTTTATAGCAGATTCGAGAGAGGCATTACTTATAAAATTAAAGGGGTTTATCGAAAATAGTCACGTGGCAGGATTCCTTACTGCACAGGTAAAAAAGAGCAAAGATGGAGTGACAATTTTTGAAACTGATGAAGATGCTAAATCTTTGCTGAGAACTTGGATGAAAAAAGGTAAATTGAAAAACATAGCAGAATTATGGGTGAAAGGTTTAAATATGGATTGGGAAGAACTATATGACGATATCAAACCTCGCCGCATCAGCCTTCCAACCTATCCCTTTGCCTGTGAGCGATATTGGGTTCCTGCTATCAAAGCCGAATCTTCATGCGGTAAAGCAGCATACATTACTGCTGCTGATATTCATCCCTTGCTACACCGCAACACATTCGATCTTTCTGAACAACGATTTAGTTCCACTTTTACGGGTAAGGAATTTTTCCTGGCGGATCATATCGTGAATAGTCAGCGGATATTGCCTGGAGTAGCCTATCTTGAGATGGCCTATGCAGCGTTATGCAGGATCAAAGTTGGTACTGTGAAGGGTCTCTCGAACGTAGTCTGGCTGAGGCCATTGGAGGTAGGAGAAAACAGCGTCGAGGTGCATATCATTATTAATGAGAGATATCAGTATGAGATTCAGAGTAGTGATCATGAGGGGCAGAGTCGCGTACACTGCCAAGGTGAGCTATGTCTGAACGATCACGAGGGAGGGAGAGAGCAGCGGCTGTTGATAGAAGAAATTAAGGTACGGTGTACGCATCGGATCGACAACCAAACGCTTTATGAACGTATTCGCAAGTTCGGCATTGAGCATGGGCCATCAATGCAGGGAGTGTGTGAGGTGTGGGTTGGAAAAGATGAGGCATTGGCTGTACTGGAGGTGCCGCATGGTCGTGAAGACGTGGGCTACTACACATTGCATCCTGCGTTGATGGATGGAGCACTTCAAAGCATCGCAGGACTTATGGACGGATCCACTACTAACAATAGAAGTCCCAGACTGCCATTCAGTGTTGAGAGCATGGAAGTGCTGCATCCTATCAAAGCACAGGGTTATGCGTATGTAAAGGTGTCAGATAAGGAAAGATTTAATATAGAAATAACGGATAAGAGCGGACTGGTTTGCCTCAGGGTTTATAATCTTGCGTTGCGGGAAATGAGAGATCCTTTTGATTCGTTCTTCTACGTACCAACATGGAAAGAGGCATTTCAGACAGTTCAGACATCGAGGGAAACTAAACATGTAGGCAGGAGGATTATTATTATCTATCATGAGGATAGCGGAGGACTTGAAAGGGAACTGGCAAAGGCGCATGCGGGAGATGAGGTAGTGATGTTGAAGCTCGGGAGTAAAACAGTAAGACATTCCGAGTATCACTGGGAAATAGAAGAGAAAGATCCTGAGTCACTGGGCAGGTGCGTTGAGCAGATCGAAGCACTGCATACGGTCTATCATCTTGGAGGCATTGGGGATAGTGAAGTCATTTTAAATGATCCGAAGTCATTGAAGCGGAGCCAAGAAAGAGGAGTAATATCTCTGTTTAGGCTGATCAAATCGCTTTCAAGGCAAGGATACTATCTGCGCCCTCTTAATCTCAAAGTGATCACCAATAATGTACATCAGGTGATACATGATGGAGATGCCATCAGACCTTATGGAGCGAGTCTTCATGGATTGGTGAAGTCAGCGGCAAAGGAGTACCCGAAGTGGAGCTTAAGTTGTATTGACATCAGTTTGCAAGATATGCACGAGAAGCATCTCCTTGCAGAAGCGATCATTGCAGAACAGGGAAATCCGATGGGCAATGAGGTCGCAATCAGAAAGGGAAGGCGATATGTGCGGGTGATCGAGCCGATACTGCTGCCTGCGGTCAATCAGTCGCCATTTAAGCATGAGGGGGTATATCTCATTATAGGTGGAGCCGGGGGAATCGGGCTGGAGCTGAGCCGGCATTTAGCAGAGACAGTACAGGCGAAGCTCGTGCTTATAGGACGGAGCGAACTCAAGAAGAAACAGAAGGAGAAAATATCCCTCATAGAATCGAGAGGTGGGCAAGTGCTCTATCTACGAGCGGATATCACTGATCTTGAGAGCATGAGAAAGGCAGTCAAGGAAGCGAAGGTATGTTTTGGCAGAATCAACGGAGTGATACATTCGGCCATTGTGCTGAGAGATAAGACCATAGAAAATATGGATGAAGAGATGTTTATGGAGGCATTGAACCCGAAGGTGAAGGGCAGTTTGGTGCTTCGTGCGGCTATAGAGAGTGATAAGTTGGATTTTATGATGTTTTTCTCCTCAGTTCAATCATTTATAGGAGCAGCAGGCCAGGGCAACTATGCTGCTGGATGTGCGTTCAAGGACGCCTTTGCGCAGTATCTCAATGCAACGGAGCCTTATCCAGTGAAGATTATCAACTGGGGATATTGGGGTAGTGTAGGAGTAGTGGACTCAGAGGAATACAACCGGCGGATGGCGGCCAAGAGGATAAGCTCGATCTTTCCTTCAGAGGGGATGGAAGCAGTGCGAAGGGTAATGGGTAATCGGACAAATCAGGTGATACCGCTTAAGGCAGACAGAGCAGTGCTGAAGCAACTGGGAGTGGATCTTGCATATCCTCTTCATCTCTATCCTCTCGAGATACCATCGGTACTGGATGGAGCTTTAAGTCAGGTCAGAGCACCTGAGATGGACAGTAGCATTCTGGAACAGCTTCCGAAGGCTATGGATGAGCTCGAGCGGTTTGGATCCCTATCACTGCTCGATGCCTTTCATCGGATGGGAGTATTTCATAGACACGATGAAAAATATGAGAAAGAGGAGCTTAAGAAGAAGCTAAAGATCATTTCTCGTTACTCCCGTCTATTTGATGCACTGTTGCGCATACTGGAGCGGTCAGGATTCATTACACTCAAGGAAAAGGAAGTGTTTATTACAGAGGATTCAGCAATCATTAAAGTGCAGGATGCGGTAAAAGAATTTGAAAAGAAAAAAAATGAGTTAGCCCTCATTCATCTTGAACTCAGAGCTCATTTAAATTTACTATCAACCTGTGTGAAGGAATACCCTCGGATCCTTACGGGAGATATTCCAGCAACTGACATCATGTTTCCTCATACCTCAATGGAATTGGTGAAGGGGATATACAAAGGGAATTTGTTGGTGGACTTTTTTAACAGCTTAGTAGTCTGGAGCCTAAGAGCATACATTCAGGCACTGATCCCCAATTTAGGTAAGGATGATAAGATCAAGATTCTTGAGGTGGGTGCAGGGACAGGGGGTACCAGTGCAGCGATATTTGATGGGATCAGGGAATATAGAGAGCGATTGCAGTATTTATATACGGATATTTCTGTTGCATTTACTCAGTATGGAGAGAAGCATTATGGCGGGGAAAATCCCTATGTCGAATTTAGAGTTCTAAATATTGAAGATGATCCAATAAATCAGGGGTATGGGGCTGGGGAATTTGATGTGGTAATCGGAGCCAATGTGTTGCATGCTACAAAAGCAATACGAACTACCCTTCGTAATATCAAAATACTCTTGAAGACAAACGGGTGCTTGATCATCAATGAGCTTACAAAGAATAATAATTTTGCTACGCTTACCTTTGGGCTGCTGGAAGGGTGGTGGTTGTTTGAGGACGAGGAGAATCGTTTAAAGGGATCTCCTCTGCTCAGCCCGGATTTGTGGGAGAGGGTTCTCAAAGAAGAGGGATTTGAGCGTGTGCATATAGTGCGGCAGTCTAATTCGAGTGTTCAAGAATCAGGCCAGAGCATTGTCATTGCTGAAAGCAACGGCATAGTAAAACAACTTCGATCACAAGCAATACCTGCTGAGAGGTCCATATCTGAGCCGCAGAGATCGAGGCATTCTCTTTCTGCTCCGCATGTTATAGTCAAGGGTTCTTGCAAACCAAATCAAGATGCAACAAGGTCACAGGACGAGGAGGCTCAACAGAAAACAGATGAAGAGGATATCAGGCATTATGCAGAGGAGAAAATTATAGAATGTCTGATTTATGCCCTTAAGATTGATAGACGGCACTTTGATCCGATTACACCGTTCACCGAGTTTGGCGTTGATTCGATTCTTGCTGTTGAGATCATCAACCAGGTCAATGAGAAGCTAGGCGTTACTTTGAGGACGACTGACCTGTTCAACTACTCAACTATCGGCATGCTCAGTGAATACATTGCCAAAGAGTTTGGCGAGATATTAATCTGCAAGACCACGACTCATAATAAAATGCCTGCTGAAATCAGGACAGAGGAATTATTTAAGACCAATTCTGAGAGCAGCAGTATACAGAGAGAGACACAAGAAGGGGACAACTATGCAGCAGCATCAAACATCAAAGGAGAAGGTTTTAGGGATTGCGCACAAGAAACTACAAGGCATTCGTCTCAGACTACCCATGCAGAGGACTCAGATATAGCCATAATAGGCATATCGGGACGGTTTCCCGGAGCTAATGATATTAATGAATATTGGATGAATTTGAAAAGTGGAAAAAATTCAATAGATGAGTTAAAAAGATGGAAGTTAAACACATTTTATGATCCTGATCCGCAAGCACCAGACAAGAGCTACTGCAAGTGGGGTGGGATGCTGGAGGACATTGATAAGTTTGATCCTCTGTTTTTCAATATCTCACCAAAAGAGGCTGAACTGATGGACCCTCAGCAACGGCTATTTTTAGAAGAGGCGTGGAAGGCTTTGGAGGATGCAGGTTATTCTGACAGGGAGCTTGAGGGAAAAAGGTGCGGAGTGTTTGTGGGCAGTGGAGCAGGAGATTATACAACCATCTTAAAAGAGAGGGATATATCTCCAGATGCGTATGCCTTCGTGGGAAACAGCCAGTCCATTTTGGCAGCACGCATATCATATTTTCTGAATCTGAAGGGACCGGGGATTGCCATTGATACTGCCTGCTCATCGTCACTGGTAGCAATTCATTTGGCATGTGAGAGTATTCTGAGCGGGACATGCGAGTTAGCAATAACCGGAGGTGTGACTATCCTTACTACATCATCCTTTCATATCATGGCGAGTCGGGCAGGCATGCTATCTCCTGACGGGCAATGCAAGGTCTTTGACCATAATGCAAACGGTTTTGTCCCGGCTGAGGGTGTGGGGGCAGTAGTTTTAAAACCTTTGGAGCAAGCCCTCAGAGATGGGGATCATATATATGGAGTTATTGTTGGATCAGGGATCAATCAAGACGGGAGGACTAATGGAATCACAGCTCCCAGCGGACCATCTCAGACTGCATTGGAATGTGAAGTGTATAACCGATATAGGATTCATCCCGAGAGAATTACCTATATAGACGCACACGGCACCGGGACCAAGCTTGGGGATCCGATTGAGATTAATGCACTGACGAATGCTTTTAGAAAATACACAGATAAGAGGCACTTCTGTGCAATCGGATCAGTGAAAACCAATATCGGACATACAAATATGGCTGCTGGGGTTGCCAGCTTGATCAAGGTACTCCTTTGTTTGAAACACAAGGAAATTCCATCCTTACTCAATTTTGAACGTGTAAACAAACATATTAATTTTGAAGATAGCCCATTTTATGTGAATACTGAGCTTAAGGGTTGGGAAACAGAGAATGGAGTTCCAAGGTATGCTGCTGTCAGCTCATTTGGCTTTAGCGGAACGAATGCTCATTTAGTGGTCAGAGAGGCATGTGAACAAAAAATGAGGCAAAGAGTAAGCTCCTCAAGGTCTTGGCATCTTATTGTGCTTTCAGCGAAAACTGAAGAGTCTCTTAGACGCAAGTGGAAAGATCTTATAGAATGGCTTGAAAATGAGGAAGACGGTCACCTCATAGAAGATATTGCTGGAACATTACAGATTGGAAGAAGTCATTTCCAAATTCGTTTTGCAACAGTAGTAAGCAATGCAGGTGAGCTTAGGAAAAACCTTAGGGCTATTATAGAGGGCAGAGAGGCGAGCGATTATCTCACTGGGACACTCGACGAAGGACAAACTAAACTTGAGCCTTCGCTGAAACTGCTTGGAAAGAAACTGATTGATGATCTTGAAAATATTGGGATTCCTGAAATTGAATACAAAGATAAGCTTATGACCTTAGCAAATCTGTATATAAAGGGTTATGACATAGATTGGAATAGGATATATACTAATGGAACATGGCATCGTATTGCCCTACCAACCTATCCTTTTGCTGAAGAGCGATATTGGATACCGGAACAAAAGACTCCTAAAGCTGTAAATGATGGAAGACATCATTTCACAAAACTGCATCCATTGATTGATGCAAATACATCTACCTTGGAAAAGCATGAATTTACCGTGCAGCTGAGAGGTAATGAATTTTATCTCGCAGACCATATCATAGTAGGGAATAAAGTGCTGCCGGCAGTTGCCTATATAGAAATGGCACGCGCAGCAGGAGAGATAGCAGGTAAAAAGAGGGTGCGGTCCATTAGGAATCTTGTCTGGATGAAGCCCTTGATCATAGAAGATCAGCCTCAAGACGTGTGCGTGAGCTTGAATCTGAATGGTAAGGCGGTTGATTATAAGATAAGCAAGATTGAAGAAAATGGACGGAGTACATTGCATTCTCAGGGAACAATTGAATATGATGATAATGAAAACAACCTGTCTAATCCTAATGTAATTAATATTGAGACAATTAGAAAGAGATGTTGTGGATTAAAGAGTAGAGAGGATTTCTATAAAGAATTTCATAGTAAGGGGTTAAAGCTTGGACCTAGTTTTCAATCAATTCAGGAACTATTGATCGGTGACACCGAAGTAGTATCCCGCATAAAGTTACCGGATAGTCTTGCAGAAGGAGCGCATGAGTTTATCTTGCATCCTGCATTAATGGATGGAGCATTGCAGACAGTTTCAGGTCTGATAGGAAATGATGTGAGAGAGTGCTCTGAAACTGTTTATGTTCCATTTTCGATAGGAGAAGTTCATATACATGGACATTTGGCAAAAGAGTGCTTTGCTTATGTAACCATGACGCCTGTGCAGTCTGTTACTGATTACAGCGTGTCTAAATTTGATATTTGGATAGTAAATGAAGAAGGATACGTATTGATACACTTAAAAGATCTCTCGGTTAGAGCGCTAGATAATACATCAAGGGCTTCAAAGGAAGCACGTGATGAGGAGATAATAAGTTTATTGGAAATGCTTAGTAGTAGTAAATTGTGTGCTGATGATGTTGAGCAGCGTATTATGAAAGGGGATAAGTGAGTAAACAAAGTTTAGACCTGAAAAAAATTCTTGAAATGGTGAAAAACAAACAAATAGCACCAAAAGAGGGATTTAAGTTAATCAAGCAGGTTCAACAGGGGATATCACAGGCAATAGAAGTTGCTGGTGATTTGGAGAACTCTGCTTCTCTCTATTATCAAATGCAATGGGAAAAGTCTGAAGCACCTGCAGAAAGTGAAAAAAAGAATCCATTGGCGAGTGTTTTGCTTTTTGCCACTGATGAGGGGGTATTTAAAACAATACAAAATCTAAAAGATTATGAAGGGAATGAATCATCAGTGATAATGGTTAAATATGGTGAATCTTATAGGGCTTTTGGTAAGCTGATATATGAAATTAATCCAGAAAGCCGTGAGGATTACTATCACCTCATCAAGGAACTGAGGAAAGAGGAATTGCTGCCGAGTAAAGTTATTTACCTCCGATCAGGAAAATCTTTATCCAATAATGAAGAAATCCTAATATCTCAGTTCAGGCAAGATGTATATCCAGTACTGTTTCTGAGCCAAGCAATTCTCGATGAGGGGATAAGAGATAAAATCAAATTTCTTTACATCTATTTATGTCAGAGCGATGAGCTGTACCCTCAGTATGCAGCAATGGGTGGATTTGCAAGGTCTGTTCACCTTGAGAACCAGAGGTTCTTTTTCAAGGTGATTGGTGTACGGAGTATGTCAAACTCCAATCAAATTGCCAATATAATAGCGTATGAATTTGAAACTGAAGATGCTGAGGCTGAGGTCTTATATGACGGAGATAACCGGTTAATAAGGCGTTGGAAGGAGATTGAAACAGAAAATGACAAGGGAAAATCAGTACAATTGAGAGACAGGGGAGTGTATGTGATCACAGGCGGAACAGGCGGACTTGGACTGATCTTTGCTGAATATTTAGCCAAAAATGTGAGGCCGAGATTGGTGCTGGTAGGACGTTCCGAACTAACTGCGGACAAACAGAAAAGGATAAAAGATATAGAGGCATTGGGGGCTGACATAGAGTACATCAGGGCTGATGTATCCAAAAGAGAAGAGGTTGAAGAACTTATAGCCAAGATAAAGTCTCGCTTTATGGAAGTTCATGGCGTAATTCACGCTGCAGGAGTGATCAATGATTCTTTTGTAGTGAAGAAAACAAAGGAAGAGATGGATGAAGTCCTGTCTCCGAAGGTGTACGGAACAATCTGGTTAGATGAGTTGACAAAAGAAGAGCCATTGGACTTTTTTATAACGTTTTCCTCAATAGCGGGGATAATAGGTAATATAGGGCAATGTGATTATGCATATGCAAACAGCTTTATGAACTATTATGCTGAAAAGAGGGCGGCATTAGGACGGCACGGCAAAACTCTTTCCATTATATGGCCATTGTGGAAAAAGGGGGGAATGAGAATTGATGAACAGACAGAGAAATTATTGAGCGACACAATGGGAATAAGATTGATGGATCGAGAAACTGGACTGATGGCGATTGAAAAGGGGTTAAGATTGGGAGGAAGCCATCTTATTCCCTTGGTAGGCGATACAGATAAAATAAGGCTTAGATTTGATAATATAGAAAGTCTGTCTTTATTAAAGACAGATGCCATGCAAACTTTGACGCAAACAGATGAGGTGAGTTTAACGAAAAATCTTCAAAAGGATATGTTGAGTCTCGTGTCGGATATTTTGAAGATCGATGAGAAAAGAATCAATCTTGATAGTAGCCTGACTAAGTTTGGATTTGACTCCATAACTTTTACAGAACTGGCAAATAAGATCAACGATAAGTATCACATTACCATTATGCCCACGGTGTTCTTTGAGCATTCATCTTTGAGATCAATAGTTTCATATTTGATCAAAGAACAAAGAGACAGTATGATTTATTACTACAAGAGCAAAATGAGCGTACCGATCAATGCGTTAGCTGACAGTTTGATACAGAAAAAAGCTGATGAGAAGATAGCGGAGACGGAAACGATAGTCCGATCTCGGTATAATAAAAGTCACGAGGAGTTCAGAGAGCAAGGAAGGACGGCTATAAAAGATAATATAGCAATCGTTGGGATGAGTGGAGTAATGCCACAATCAGAGGATCTTGAGGAATTTTGGAGACATTTAGAGGAAGGTAGAGATATGATCACTCAAATTCCTATAGACCGGTGGGACTGGAAGGAATACTATGGCGACCCGATAACAGAGGCTAACAAGACCAACATAAAGTGGGGCGGATTCATGAAAGAGGTGGATAAATTTGATCCCCTGTTTTTTAATATCTCACCTTATGAAGCAGAACTGATGGATCCTCAAGAAAGAATTATCATTGAATTGATATGGAAGACCATAGAGGATTCCGGATACAGGGCATTGGATTTCTCAGGTACAAAGACCGGACTTTTCATTGGGATATCTAGTGCAGACTACCGAGAGTTAATGATAGAGCAACACATGTCAATGGGAGTAAGTCAATCAATAATAGCCAATCGAGTATCTTACTGCTTTAATTTTCGAGGTCCGAGTGAACCTGTGGATACAGCCTGCTCAAGCTCACTAGTCGCAATTCATCGTGCTGTAGAAGCGATCCAAAATGGCCATTGTGATACTGCGTTTGCAGGAGGGATCAATGTTATTGCGAGTCCGAATTTGTATGTTGTGTTCAGCAGAATGGGTGCTCTCTCTGACAATGGCAAGTGTAAGACCTTTGACAAAAATGCGAACGGGTATGTCAGAGGAGAGGGAGCAGGGATTCTCATGCTCAAGTCTTTGAGCAGGGCTGAGGCAGATGGAGATTATATTTACGGCGTAATTAAGGGGACAGCGGTAAACCATGGAGGCCGTGCCAGCTTTTTTACCGCACCTAATCCCAATGCCCAGGCAGAGGTGCTGATAGAAGCTTATGAGAGAGCAGGAGTAGACCCTTCGACATTGAGTTACATAGAGACGCATGGAACAGGGACAAGTCTTGGGGATCCTATTGAAATTGAGGGTTTAAAGAAGGCATTCAAGGAGCTCTATAAGAGATGTAATAAACCTATATCGAAAAAGGCGCACTGTGGATTAGGATCAGTAAAGACTAACATAGGTCATTTGGAAGCAGCATCAGGTGTGGCAGGTGTGATCAAGGTATTATTAGCTATGAAGCACCAGCGGCTCCCAGGATTGCTTAATTTTAAGGAGATGAATCCATATATTCAGTTAGAAGGCAGTCCTTTTTATATCATAACCGAGTCAATGGCATGGGGTCGCTTAAGGGATGAAGAGAAAATGCCTATACCGCTTAGGGCAGGAGTGAGCTCTTTTGGCATGGGAGGGGTTAATGCTCACGTAGTGCTTGAGGAGTATAGGGACAATAATAAACAAATCATAGCAGAAAATAAGGAGACCCAGGTGTTTGTGCTATCGGCAAAGAATGAAAAGCAGTTGAAGGAGTATGCCGAGAAGATGGTAAAATTTTTTGACAGGGCATTTGATAAAAAAGAGGTTACCATTGCTAATATCGCCTATACGCTCCAGGTGGGCAGGGAGGCAATGGAAGAACGGCTTGCACTCATAGTGTCAAGCATACAGGATTTGAAAGAAAAGTTATCTCAATATGCTCAGGGAGCAGAGCATATTGAAAATGTATATAGAGGAAATGTAAAAGCGAATAAGGGTATATCAGAACTTTTGGATGGAGGAGAGGAAGAGCATGCATTCATCAGGAGATTAATAGCTGTCAAAAGGATTAGCAAACTTGCGCAGATGTGGGTGTCAGGAGTAAATATCGAATGGAAGTTACTTCATGAATTGCAAACTACACGCCGTATCGCTCTACCGACTTATCCATTTGCAAGAGAGAAGTGCTGGATACCAAAAATAGAACAAGCAGCTGTTATCGCAAGCAACAAACAAGTGCAAGTAACTGAAAGTAGTAACCTGATACATAATAACTATGTCAAAAATTTTGAGCAGGAACAGAGTATAATACCTCATCAAATAGTTAAAAATACGAATTTGGAGAATACAGAAGTACTATTTACTGCTACCTCAGAGTATTTTAAGAATGTATTTTCATCTGCATTAAAAATAGATTCGAAGATGATTGATATTGAAACAGATTTTCAGGAATATGGACTTGACTCAATTATGGTTAACCAGCTCAATAAAATCTTAGAAGGAAAGTTTGGCAAATTATCTCCAACATTGCTTTTCACACACAAGAATATAAAAACCTTAACCGGATATTTTGTGAAGAACTACATTGAAAAATTGAGATATATCATTGGAGTGTCCCAGAATAATAATAAAGTTAATCTTACAACATCAAAACAGGAGAGACAAATAGGAGAGGTCATCAAGGAGACAAGCAATAAGGATTCGTATAATGAAGAAATCGCAATCATCGGTCTAAGCGGGCAATTTCCCTTAGCCAGTAATGTAGATGAGCTCTGGGAGAATTTAAAAGCAGGAAGAGATTGCATTACTGAGGTTCCCAAAGAGAGATGGGATTATAAAGAGTTTTATGATCCGGAAAAAAGGAAAATAGGGAAAACATGCTGCAAGTGGGGCGGATTCCTTAAAGAAGTGGACAAGTTCGATCCCGCTTTTTTCAATATAAATCCCGAAGAAGCTGTGATAATGGATCCGCAGGAGAGGTTGTTTTTACAAACCGTATGGGCATGCCTTGAGGACGCAGGATATACGCGTACAATGTTAAAAGATAATAATACAAAAGACATAGGTGCGGCTGTAGGGGTATTCGTAGGAGCGAGTTTTCATTCCTATCCGCTGCACGTTGCGGAACAATGGAAAAAAGGTGTATTAGTCCCATTACATACGCAAACATTTTCCATAGCAAATCGCATATCGTATTTCTTTAATCTCAGCGGTCCGAGCGTCTCAATGGACACTGCGTGTTCTTCATCGCTTTATGCCCTCCATCTTGCCTGTGAAAGCATTAGAAGAGGAGAATGCAGGTTTGCAATAACCGGAGGAGTGAATCTTCCATTGCATCCCAGTCAATACATAACTCTATCTGCGGTAGGCATGCTTTCCGCTCAGGGTCATTGCCGATCATTTGGTGAAGGCGCGGATGGGATGGTTCCCGGAGAAGGTGTAGATGCAGTACTTCTGAAACCTCTTAAAGATGCAATAAGAGATCGAGATCATATCTATGCTGTAATTAAGGGAACTGCTGCAAATAATGACGGCAAAACCTATGGTTATACTACCCCGAATCCGATTGCCCAGTCTGAAGTCATCAGGAAGGCCTTAACGAAATCGAATGTGGATACTAAAACAATAAGTTATATTGAGGCGCATGGAACCGGCATTGTCTTGAGCGATACGATAGAGATAGAAGCATTGAGCAACGCATACGAATCTTATTCAAAAGAGAGGAACTATCGCGCGATCGGATCCATAAAATCCAATATTGGCCACATAGAAGCACCGGGTGGAATAGCTGGCTTAATTAAAGTGCTGCTACAGATGAAATATAAACTATTAGTACCTTCGATTCATTCTGAAAAATTGAACTCACATATAAATTTTGAGAACACACCTTTTTATGTTCAACAGAAACTGGAAGAATGGAAACAACCGGTTATAGAGGAAAATGGAAAAGTTAAAATATATCCGAGACGCGCAGGCCTGAGTTCGTTCGGCGCAGGTGGAGTAAACGTACATATTATAGTAGAAGAGTATCCTTCTTTTGGCGCAGACCATAGTTGCACGGGCAAGGATAATCTAATTCCTTCAGCTTCATCACTAATTAATGCTGTAATGAATGAGGTAAGGCCATTATTGATTCAGTCGTTTAATAAAATCGACATAAACCTCTATGAAAAAGGATATAAGGATTTGAATAAGTGGACCCGTCTTTTGCTGTTAAACGCTTTCCAAAATATGGGCCTATTTAATAAATCCGAAGAAAGATATCAAAGACGTGAATTGGTGGAGAGGCTGAATATTCTAGTAAAGTACCGGCAACTGTTCGATGGTCTCCTTACTATATTAACGCAAGGCAGATTTCTTAAAAAAGACGGTGATGTTATAGCGTGCACCTCAAGAGTAGAAAGTGAGGAAACAAAGAAGCATCTTATGAATTTGGAACATACCAAGGAAGATCTAATACAAAAATATCCATTATTAAAATCATACTTGTCTCTGCTCTGGATATGCATAAGCAATTATCCGGATATCCTGACCGGGAAAAAATTGGCAACAACTGTTATGTTTCCTAACTCTTCTATGGAATTGGTGGAAGGTATATATAAAGCTTTCAGCAAAGAATTTTCAATGGTCGCAAAATGCATAGGTTCATATGTTAAAAGGCGATGTGCGGAGTTGGGCGAGGGGGAAAAGATAAACATTCTCGAAATAGGAGCAGGAACAGGGGGAACCACGGTTTCAGTATTGGAAGCAATAGAAGAATATAGTGATAAAATACGGTATGTCTATACGGATGTATCAATAGGCTTTTTGTTTCATGGAGAGAATTTGTACGGTAAAAAATATGATTTTATGGAATTTAAATTATTAGACATTGAAAAGAGTGCATTTGAACAGGGCATTAAGCAAGCCGAATATGACATTATTATCGGTGCTAATGTTTTCCATGCAACCAAAAAAATGGATAACACATTACTGAATGTAAAAGAGTTGCTGAAGACAAATGGGCTATTGATTATGGAGGAAACAACTTCCAAAGTAGACTTTTTATTATTGACATTCGGCTTATTAGATGGATGGTGGCTATATGAAGATAAAGAAAACCGTATTGAGGAATCTCCACTACTCAATATAGATAGTTGGAAGAGGTTGTTAGAAAAAATTAATTTTCAGAATGTTGGCTTTTTAGGTTATCAAGGCTCGATGCAACATATGATAGTGGCAGAAAATAGCTGTGTTCAGAGAATAGAATATCCTCTTTGTGAGTTTAAGGCACTAAACCATATAATCCTGCCCATATCAGCAATGAATAAGCAAAGCCTCTACTCTAATGCCAAACAGCTGAAGGATTTTTTGCGAAAGAACAAAGAACAAAGAAACTTTATATTGCTACTTGAGGATATTGCTTATACTTTGCAAGTTGGGAGAGAGCCTATGCGGCACAGGCTGGCCTTTACTGGCAAGACTCATGATGAAATAATCGAGAAAATAGATATGTATCTTAATACTCCCCTCAAGAAAGTTGATATGTTTGAATTAAATAATGTTTCTCTGGACGAAATTGATTTAAAAGAAAAGACCTTTATTGGTAAAAAGGTTGATGCAGAGCAAATGAATAACCTTATTCAGCAAGGGGCAATGGACAAGTTGGCTGATCTATGGGTACAAGGAATGGAGGTTGATTGGAACTCACTTTACATGGGATACAAACCATCACGTGTCTCATTGCCTACTTATTCCTTTCTCAAGGAACGATATTGGGTATCTGATAAAAATGGTTAAATAATTATTTTAACTGTATATAAAGGAGGGCTTATGACTCAATGGTGCGGAAATTTTACAGAGTATGTTTGGCGTCTTTTAAATGAAAAAAAAATGTTAACCAACAAAGCATTCCAATTTTCTGAAAGAATAATAACGTATGAAGAACTTTTTGAGAATGTAAATAAAGCTGGTAACCTCTTAAAGGGAAAAGGGATAAAACCTGGAGATCGTGTTATGCTGATAATGCAGGACTCTGTCTCTCTTGTAAATGCTTTCCTTGGGGCAATCCGAATAGGTGCAATTCCTATTGTGCTTAATACTATGCTTTTCTCTAAAGATTATCCTTATTACTTTTCAGATAGTCAGGCTCGTTTATGCATTATTGATGAAGATTTTTTAGAAAAAATTGATGAATGCAAAAACCAGTGCCCTGTTATAAATACAGGTGAATTCGACAGGCTGACAGCAAAACAACCTGCATACACTGAGTTTTATAATTGCGATCTTAAAACTCCTGCATTCTGGCAATATTCATCAGGAACCACTGGAAAGCCAAAGGCCGTTATTCATACACATTTCGGACCTGTTGAAATTTATAATACATATGCAACAGAGATTCTAAGCATTTCATCCACTGACAAGGTGCTTAGCACAGCACGAATGTTTTTCGGATATGGTCTTGGAGGCAGCCTCTTTTTCCCTATTATGGCAGGCGCTATGACAATATTGTTCTCCGGTCGCATAAATCCCGAAAATTTTATTAAGGTTATTAATAGTTATAAGCCAACAATTTTTTTCTCAGTCCCATCGTTTTACAAGCAATTGTTGGATTATGAAGGGGGTGCTTATTCTCTGAATACATCGTCTCTTAGACTGGCAATATCAGCCGGAGAATCATTGCCATCAGTAATATATTATAGATGGTTTGAGCGTACCGGTGTTGAACTGCTCGACGGCATTGGTACAACGGAAGCGCTTCATATTTTTATGTCAAATCGAGCGGGTGAAGTCAAACCCGGGAGTTGTGGTAAGCCGCTTAAGGGTGTTCAAGTTAAGCTTGTAGATGAGTCAGAAAATATCATACCAGGGTGCAAGCTGGGAAGGCTTCTTATCCATCACCCCGGAATCGCTGTTGGTTATTATAACCAGCAGGAGCTGAACTCAAAAGTATTTAGAGATGGGTGGCTAGATACCGGCGACATTTTCCGTGTAGATCAAGAAGGCCATTTTTGGCATATGGGCCGGTTTAATGATATGTTCAAAGTAAAGGCTATGTGGGTATCACCGATAGAAGTTGAAGAGGTACTGTTACGTCATAAAATGATCTCTGATTGTGCAGTTGTCGGTGTTCCAAATAAACAAGGATTAACGGAAATTGTAGCATATATCGTGTTAAAAGATGGTATAAAGCCAGAAGATTTTGTTGCAAATTCACAAATTCATAATCATTGTGAAGATATATTGGCGAGATATAAGATCCCCACAAGCTACAATTTTATAGAAACAATCCCAAAAACTGCAACTGGCAAGAAAAAACGCTATGAGCTTCGGGAGAAATTTATTGAAACTTCATTGGGGAGGAATGAAATATGAAAGTCACGCACATATTTACATATAACGAAGGTCCCTGGTACTCGGCTTTGGAAGCGATGCATCTTTTGGGACAAAATAATATAATTACTGAAAAGGCTCTCAAAGCAACCGAATATGAAAAGCGCAGATTATTTGCCATAAATGACATTAAAAAAACACCACTTGATGACGCTACATTTTTTCATATTCTTACTAAAAGCTTTTTAACTATGGCAAAATCTTTGGTTGATCAATATCTAAAATGGAAAGGCAATAATAAAAATATTAAATCCATTACTATTATAAACAGCCAGGGAATACCAAAACCTGGCTATGATGAAATGCTGAAAGAATTAATGAATATAAATAACATCCCAATTTATCATATCACGGGAATGAATTGCGCAAGTACTATTCTTGCCTTACAGCATTTGCATCATTTACGTAAAAAAGACCCTTTACGAAAAGAAGAAATCGATTTAATTTTTTCAATTGAGGTACCATCTATCATGATGCGCCTCAAAAGATCTATACTACAAATGCCTTATGTTCACTATGATGGAGTTGTATCCGATGGTGCCGGATTGGTTGTAATTGAATCTTCAGAAAGTAGCTTAGGTCTGGAAATTGTCGGACATCGTAATTTTCTCTATCCCAAAGCTCAAGAGAACTTAATGTCAAGAGCAATAGGGAATCAAGTAGAACATGGGCTAACCACAGAATCTATTGAAGATATAAGACATGTCATCAAGGATGCTATCAATTATACCTTGTCAGATCTTAATCTGAATATGGAAAAGATCAATCACTGGATTTTACATCCTGGAGGAGTAAAAGTCATTAATACAGTATCTAAGGAACTCGGTTTAAAAGATGAGACTATGAAATATGCTCTTGATACTATACGCAGCCAAGGGAATTCCATGAGCAATTTGATTCTCTATGTGTTGCAAAAATATTTCGAATCGAATACCTTTAGCAATAAAGATATTGCAATGCTAATCGGGATCGCTCCTGGTTTTGAAATTCAAACGGTGACAGTACGCTATTGTTAAGGAAAGGGGGTGAATTATGAATAATTTAAGTATTATTTGGTCCGCAGATTTTGATATCCGGAAAGGTTATCAAAAAAATAAAGAACACGAACATATTGTATCGTTTATTCATGATCAATTGGTAAAACATGCTATTGAACTGAAAAAAATTGGTTTTCTGGGCATATTGTATGGCATGAATCATGTGAGTGTTCGTGTTCCGTCCTTAACAGAACTAGCGTTTGGGCGTCTTTATAAAAAACACAAAGACAGGTATTTGTGTATATCTCTTCAACGATTGTATTTAGTTGATGATTATCAGACTGGAATTGATAAATTAGCTGATGCTTTTCGTGCATTCGAAGCTAATTTGGGAATTATTTGTTGGTATGGAGAGGATAAATTCGAAATTATGCTCGTCTCTTCTTCTGCCAATGATCTGTCTAAATCATAAAAGAGAAAGAATTTCAAATAATAATCCATTATTTTTTAAGAAAGGAATAACAAATGATAGAATTAAAAGAAGTGAGTAAGACGTATACACAAGGTATAAAAAATATACCTGTTCTTCACAATATTTCGATTAGCATCAAGTTGGGTGAATTTGTCTCTATTATGGGTCCCAGCGGATCCGGCAAAAGCACACTTCTGAATCTCATCGGTGGAATCGACCAGCCTACATCTGGAGAGATATTTATTAATAGCAAACCGCTTCATGGGATTAAGGATGATGAACTCACTTTAATCAGACGCAAACATGTGGGATATATTTTTCAGTTTTTTAACCTTCTTCCCATTCTTTCAGCTATGGAAAATGTTGGTCTTCCGCTTCTCCTCGAAGGTATACCTTTATCAAAAATAAAATCAAAGGTAGAAACGCTATTGCAAAAAGTTGGATTGGAAGGCCGTATGGAACATCGGCCCGAGCAGCTTTCAGGAGGAGAAATGCAGCGTGTAGCGATAGCGCGCTCTCTAATTACAGATCCCGAAGTACTCCTTGCGGACGAACCAACAGGTAATTTGGATTCGCGTTCAAGTGAAGAGATATTCAATATGCTTAAAAAACTAAATGCCGAAGGCCAAACTATTATAATGGTAACACATGATTCTAAAGCTGCTGATTGCGGTACACGGCTTATCACGATCAAAGACGGATTTCTGGCTTCCGATAAAAAGCTAAAGGAGGTTAGGGCATGAGTATTTTAAATTTTTTTCGTTACATTAGCCTTAGACATATACGATTTCAAAAAACACAATCGATTGTTGTTTTGCTCAGTATCTGTCTAGGTATTGCAACAATAGTCTCAATAACCATTGTAAATAGAAGCGTTCTATATTCATATGAAGATACATTTAATAAAATGTTGGGCCGCTCCAGTTTACAGATCTCAGGTCCCGAAACAGGATTTCCCGAGAATCTTGTAGATAAGGTTTTGAAAGTTCCCGGAGTGGAATATGCTGCACCAGTAATCGAAACTCAGGGGATACTTATCGGAGCAAAAGAACATTCTATTATGATCCTGGGTGTGGATGTGCTTCAGGATAATCAAATTCGAGATTACAGCATTTCAGGTGAAAGCGCGGATATACCAGATCCTCTTTTATTCCTCGCAAAACCTGGTTCTATTCTAATACCGCGCAGTTTGGCAGAATCTGAAAAAATAGAAATAGATCAGGATGTGCAGATACAAACAGTCTACGGTATACAGAAATTTCGTGTTCGCGGACTTCTTAACCCGGAGGGACCTGCAAAGGCAGTGGGTGGTAACATAGCAGTAATGGACATCTTTGCGGCACAAATGGCTTTTGGAAAAGAAGCCCGTATCGATCGAATTGATATCGGTCTGTATCGTGGGACTGATATAGAAGAAGTGCAACACCATTTAGAGAAAACTATTCCTCAGGGATATAAAATTACGACTCCGGCAGGCAGGACTAAGCAGGTACAAAAAATTCTTTCCAGCATGCAGAGCAATATAGATCTTATCGGTTATATTTCGATCATTGTTGGCATGTATCTTATTTACAATGCAGTTTCAATCACTGTTGTACGCCGTAAAAAAGAAATAGGTATACTCCGTGCTCTTGGGGCTACGCGAAGTCAAATCATAAAAACATTTCTCGGAGAGCACATTATAATTGCTACTGTAGCCTCAGCATTAGGTGTAGCATTGGGGATTCTTTTTGCAAAAGCCGCGGTCGGCGCTGTTGGAGAGATTATATCCAGTATGTACATGAGGACATCAGTCTCTGAAATCAAAATCTATTGGGCTGATATTTTCTCAGGTTTTGCAGCTGGAATTCTTGCAACCCTGATTGCATCATTGATTCCTGCATTTTCAACCGCCAATATAACACCAATTTTAGCTATACGATCAGTTCCATATTCGGAAGAGAAAATGCTTACTGCCAGAACTGTCAGGATGGTGTCTATATTACTCGTATTTCTCTCTATAGTTCTTCTAATCTTCTATAAAGCTACAAAATTTTTTCCTGTATTTCACAATAAAAGTATAATATTTTTATCCGTTACTGCGATACTGGTTGGAATTTCACTCTCAACGACCGATTTTCTCAGATGGGTACTTACTTTTTTTCAGCGTTTCATTTTACCCTTGTTTAGCGGTTCTCCCAGACTTGCCGGCCTAAATTTGCAGAAAAATATCTCCCGGAATGCTGTAGCCGTAGCTGCTGTGTTTTACAGTATTGCAATATTTGTGAGCTCAGCAGGCTTTATGTATAGCATTAAAGAATCTATACTCTCGTATACTGATTCCGTTGTGCGAGGTGATATCCTTGTAACTTCAGGACATCCACTTTCTGTAGGTTCTCAGAATATTCCTATGCCAGTTGAGTTAGGAAAAGAAATAGAGAAAATTCCCGGAGTGCTATCAGCAGATCCCTTTCGCAAAACATATATTGACTATAGCGGTAAACGGGTTGTTCTTTTGACCGTGGATGTAGCACGAAGACTTGAATACAGTCCGTTTATGTTTGCCCAGGGAACACATGACGAGATGGTAAAACTTCTGCCACACAACGATGCTGCAGTAGTAAGCGAAGGTTTTGCTTCACATTTTAATGTCGTACCAGGAGATACAATTACTTTGTCAACACCGCAAGGTCCGGTACCCTTCCATGTAGTTGCAATAATTGTTGATTATATGTCAGATGTGGGGTCTGTGCTGGTAGATATCGATACATATCAGCGCCATTGGGGTGATATGCTTGCAGAGACCTTTTCAGTGCGTGTGAAACCAGGGGAGAGCATAAATACTGTACAAGAAGCTATTATGAAGAAATTCGGAGCTAATCGAAAATTATTTGTTCTCTCAGGTCGTGAATTTAAGGAAGAGAGCCGTAAGTTAATCGATCAGACCTTTATCATGCACTATGCAGTAAACATCATAAGCATGATTATTGCTTGCTTTGGTATTATTGTTGCTCTGCTTGCATCAGTGCTCGAACGAACACGTGAGATAGGAATCCTGCGTTCTATAGGTATGCTGCGCTCCCAAGTATCTCGAGTGGTAATGCTTGAATCAGTGATCCTGGGCATTAGTGGAGGGGTGCTTGGCTCTCTCACAGGAGTTCTTCTGGGATGGATAAGCCTGGATGGTTTTTATCGGGTAGATTACGGTGCAAGCATTGCTTATTACATACCTTATATGTATGTCATCTGGGCTATAATAATCTCGGCAGGGCTTGCAACACTTGCAGGACTCTATCCAGCACACCGAGCTGCGAAAACAAATATTGTGGAGGCATTGAACTATGAATAAATTAACTGTCGAAAAAGTGTTGTCAGGAGTTACTAATAATCAATCATGTTTTCTATCAGTGAGCTGGGGGGGCGTTATAGCTGTTACTATAGCTATGATGATACTTACTCTTGTATCCGTCGCATATTCCATGAGCGGCCGGGAGATATATGAAAATGTGCATGCTGTAAGATCAAAGGCACTTGACCGAAAAACAGAGATCACTATGGTTCTATTTGATAAAGGCGGTGGCAAACGTACACGCACCCTAACAGAATTCAGCAAAAAAGTAGATACACAGGCTTACAAGATTCTTGTGGTATTTAATTCCCCAGCAGACCTTAAAGATGTCGGGTTTTTGATCCATGCTCGTACCTTTGCTGACCGGGACATCTGGGCATATTTTCCTGAATATAAACGCATCCGGCGCATTCCTACGAATTCCCAGGATGATTCATTCTTCGGATCGGATTTTTCATATGACGACTTCAGTGGCCCGCCGAATCTCGAAGATTATTCATTTAAAATCTTATCAGAAGAAGTGTTAGACGGTAAATCGTGTTATGTTGTCGAAGTAATACCCAAAGTCAAGAGAAAGTACACTCGGTATATTGCATGGATAGCGAAAGACCTCTGGATACATATGAAGATCGAATATTATCAGGAGGATGAGCTTTATCGTGAAGGAATATTTAAGGATATCAAAATCATAGACGGCATACCTACGCCCTTTAAGGCGAATATGGTGAACAAAAAGAGCAATCATGCAACAGAACTCACAATCGAAAATATTAAGTACAATACAAACCATCCGGATGGTCTCTTTACCCAGAGATCTTTGGAAGGCGGAGAAGTTAGCGAAAAATGAAGAAATTTTCTTTTGTAATTATCTTTGTCTTTCTCATATTTTTCTCTGTATCAGTTGTATATTCCGATGATATGGTTTTGGTTACAGGCAGAATGCTCAGTTCTGCACCGGTAAGGCTCAATGATCAGAGCACAGAAGAGTATCCGAGTGTTCTTGGAAGAATAAAATTAAAAGTATCAAAATCATCATTACATTTCCTTTCATTGATGGAAGGTGGAGTGGATGGGACTATTCGGTCGCCGAGGAGAGACCATTACTTATTTAAAAACTATCACGATGTGTATCAAGATAATACACCCTACCTGGAATTTAAGGAGCTTTACCTTACGAAATCTTATAAAAGTTTCGATCTTAAAGTAGGCATTCAGCGATTTTCATGGGGAAGACTCGACGATTATCCGGTTAATGATCTCTTGAATCCTTGGGATTATACACGTTTCATTTTGAAATCGCTCGAAGACCGCAAGATCGGTGTGCCTTCTATTTCAGCAAATGTGAGCAAAGAGGATTGGGCATATCAGGCGGTATGGGTTCCAATTTTTGTGCCCTACCGTCTTGCCAAGCCGAATGAGCGGTGGTCGGGTATTCCCGTTGGAACAGTCTTTTCAAAAATTAATGATGCAGAAGTGCTCTCAGGGGAGCCTGATTTGGCGTCTAATAAGCTCGAAAACAGTTCTTTTGGATTTCGCATGCAGCGGATGGGAGAAATAGAATGGGCGATTAATCTCTTCTACGGCTTTGATCCGCGTCCTGTATTCAAAACCACGGAACTGAGCATCTCGGAATTTCAGGGGAAACTTCTCATCGATCCTGGAATCGTTCCATCGTTCCATAAGATCGCATCTGTGGGAACGGATGCTGCCATGGTAAAAGGTGATTGGAGTCTAAGAGCAGAATCAGCATATACATTTAATCGTTTTTTCAATATTAGGTCCGATCTTTGGGGATACCCTCAATCGCTTATAGCAGGAGTAACCCCTTTAAACCCAATTGAGATAAAGCGAGATACCCTTGATTATGGAATAGCGGCGGATTACAACCTTTTTGAGGATGGACTGCTGACCATGCAGCTGCAGCAGACCTTAATTTTTAAGAAACCCGATACATTGTACAATAAAACAATCGAAACCATACTATGGGCCAATCTTAAAGTCGGCTGGATGAACCAGAAGCTTGAAACAAATTTCAATTTAGCATCCAATCCCGAACACGGTGCAAATATGGTCAAGGCGAATGCATATTATGTATTTGATGATTCGTGGAAAACCGGTATTACCGCTATATTATTGGATGGGCCACCACAATCTCTGTGGGGTATGTATTCAAAGAATGATCAGATAGGGATGGAAGTTGTATATTCATGGTAGATATATATCTTTAGTTTCTAGATCCACGTTCATAAATAAATTAGGGAAAATATGTCTAAAAATATTGTTTTTATGTTCTCTGGGCAAGGAGCCCAATATTTTCATATGGGTAAAGAATTATTTATTAATAATGAAACTTTCAGAAAATGGATGTTGTTATTAGATAAACAGATAGAGGATATTATTGATATTTCAATTATTGAAATAATGTATAGTAATGTCAAAAAGAAGAGTGATAAATTTTCTCGTTTATTATATTCGCATCCTGCTATTTTTATGATTGAATATTCATTGGCTCAGTGTTTATTGGATGAAGGGATTATCCCTGATTATGTTTTTGGATCAAGCATGGGGGAATTCGCTGCTTGTGCTATTGCAGATGCATTGGATTTGGAAAATATAATTTTGGCTATAATAGAGCAAGCTTTTACTTTGGAACAAAAATGCCCTGAAGGGTCTCTGATTACTATTCTTGGGGATCAATCAATGTATGAAAATATTTTGATGATTAAAGAAAATAGTGAGCTTGCCGGTATCAATTTTAAATCACATTTTGTAATTTCAACCGATTTGGAAAGAAAAAGCATTATAGAAAAATTTTTAAAAGATAATAATATTGAATACTATATTTCACCTGTATCCCGGGCATTTCATTCTTCGTTAATTGAACCTGCAAAAGACACATATATATCATTTCTTAAAAAACAATTTTATAAGTCTCCTAAGATTCCCATTATCTCATCGACCTATGCTGATTTTATTTATAATATTCATGAAACTTATTTATGGGATATTATTCGAAAGCCTGTTTTAATAAATGAAACTATAAAGAAAATAGAATCAGTTCATGAATGTATATATTTGGATTTGGGACCAACAGGTACAATGGCAAATTTTATAAAATATAATTTGGAAGCGAAATCCAATTCGATTTTTTTCCCAATTATAACACCTTTTTCTAATGATCTTGCGAATTTTTATAAATTAAAAGATTGGTTTGTA
Source organism: Candidatus Desantisiibacteriota bacterium (assembly GCA_016209155.1). Taxonomy (GTDB): domain Bacteria; phylum JACRDZ01; class JACRDZ01; order JACRDZ01; family JACRDZ01; genus JACQWU01. The sequence continues at coordinate 27,601 of JACQWU010000022.1, forward strand.
AAAAACAATAAAATAAAACATCTTATGTAAACAATTATAAAATATAAAGAGCAAATATGAAAACATATGTTTTTCCTGGACAAGGGACTCAAAGAGTAGGTATGGGTAAGGATCTATTTGAAGAATATAAAAATCTGATTTCGATAATAAATGAAATATTGGGTTATTCTATTGAGGAACTTTGTTTAAAAGATCCGGAGAACAATCTAAATAAAACACAATATGCTCAACCTGCAATATTCGTTGTTAATTCGTTGGCATATTTAAAAAAAATAAAGGAAACCGTAATTAAACCTGATTTTGTTATAGGACATAGTCTTGGAGAATATAATGCGTTATTTGCTGCCGATGCTTTTAATTTCGAAACAGGATTAAAATTAGTCAAAAAACGCGGAGAGTTAATGAGTCGTATGTTGGATGGTGGAATGGCTGCTATTATTGGTTTGTGTGATAATGATATTAAGAGAATAATAAATGATAATGAACTTAATACATTAAACATTGCAAATTACAATACTCCATTACAAATAGTAATCGCAGGACCAAAATCCGACATAATTAAATCTCAAACAGTTTTTGAAAAAAATGGATGTGCATTATTTGTTTTATTAAATGTTAATGGAGCATTTCATACACATTATATGGAAGCAGCCAAAAGAGAATTTGATGTTTTTTTAAAAGATATTTCTTTCTCAGAATTACAAATTACTGTTATAGCAAATATAACAGGAAAGCCCCATAAAAATAATGAAATTAAAAAAAATCTGGTTGAACATTTTACAAATCCTGTTAGATTTACAGACAGTATCCTGTTTTTGCTTTCTCAAGGCGTATCTCAATTTGAAGAAATCGGAGAATCAAAAGTTTTAACAGGATTAATTCAAAAAATGAAAAAAGAAATAAAACCACAATAGCATTTTAAATATCATTGATCTTATAGCTGTCGGATTGGATTATACCAAATAAGATATAAAATAATTCTTAATAAACTAAAAAATATTTCCCTGCTATTAAACTCTGATCCGAAGATTTTGGAAAAAGCTGGATAATAATAGAAGTGCAAAGTTCAACTACTTGTCAAAGTTATAATTTAGTACTACTATATGCAATAGTAGTATATTGGATTGTATTAAATTTAAAGCATAGGAAATTGAAACGCTCGATAAATCGAGCAACTACATTAAAATTTTGTAGTTGCCTGATTCATCAGGCTAACTGTCAAAAGTAAAAAGAAGGGAAAATATGAGTATTCAGATTGAGTCAGTTACAAAAGAGTATAAGCTCGGGAAAACCACAGTAAATGCTCTGCGCGGTGTTTCTCTAAAGATTGATCAAGGTGAGTTTGTCGCGTTGGTTGGGCCGTCAGGTAGCGGAAAATCCACAACACTTCATATTATTGGGGCGCTGAATCGACCGACATCAGGGGATGTGAGAATTAATGAAATGCAGGTCAAACAAATGAGTGATAAAGACTTGGCTCGCTTGCGCCGCGAACATATCGGATTTATTTTTCAATCATTTAATTTGATTCCTGTGTTAAGTGTTTATGGAAATGTGGAATTTCCTCTTCTTTTAATGAAGATTCCAAAACAAGAACGCAGGGAATGGGTTATGGCAACCTTAAAATGTGTTGAATTAGAAGACAGAGCAGAGCACAATACTGAGGAATTGAGCGAGTTGTCAGCATTTGGATATAATAGAGATGGAAAGAAAGGCAAAAAACAAATAGTAATTGGTCTTTTATGTGATGAAAATGGTATCCCTTTATCAATATAGAAGTGTTTATTGGTAATACACAAGACCCTGTGACATTTACTCCTCAAATTAAAAAAGTTGCAGAACGTTTTGGAAATGTTGATGTAACATTCGTCGGGGATCGCGGAATGATTAAAAGTAAACAGATAGAAGAATTGGGATCAGCAGGATTTCATTATATCACGGCAATTACAAAACCGCAGATAGAAAAATTGCTTAAGGAAGAAATAATCCAGATGGAACTTTTCCAGCAGGAACTTGCAGAAATAAAAACCACGGAAGGAGTCAGATATGTGCTCAGGCGGAATCCGATGCGAGCTGAAGAAATAAAAAAATCAAGGCAGGAGAAATTAGAAATATTAAAAAAAGAAATTGATAAACAAAATCAATATGGATGTTATATACTGAAGACTGATTTATCGGATATATCGGTAACAAAAGAAATAATTCACAACCGGTATAAAGATATTGCATTGGTAGAAACCGCATTCCGAAGCAGTAAAACAGTAGAACTGGAGCTTCGTCCAATTCATGTCCGTCTTGCAACACGGACACGAGGACATGCATTTGTTGTAATGGCAGCATATCGGATTATTAATGAATTATCAAAACGCTGGAAGCAATTTAATTTAACAGTACAAGAAGGGATAGATGAACTTGCTTCTTTTTGCGCTATTGAATTATCGCTTGATGGTGTAGCACAATTTAATAATATTCCAGAACCTCGTGAGTCAGTTAAAAAATTATTAGATGCTGCAAATGTTCGTCTGCCAAAATGTTTGCCGTGTAGTGTAGCGGAATAAATGTAACCACTAAAAAAAAGCTGCAATTACATCGTAAAAATGCTTAATTTTCAAAGACTTATGCGTGTTTTGTTGCGTAAATTTAAGGGGACCACCTCTTGAAATATAGCGCGTTAAAAACAAAATGTCGCATTTTTGAAAATTGGGAATTCAGCAAAAACATTGTTAATTAAGGTTTTTCAGCTTTTTTGAAATATAAAAAAGCTGCACCTTTGGTATGCCTCTACAGCTGCTGCCGAGATAAATTTAACGTATCTCCGAGATATAATCTCTGAAGAGGAGCTCCAGCGAGCTGAGCGGTTTTACTTTGAGCGTGATCGCATAAGGTTTGTGGTGGCACGTGGCGTGCTCAGGCTTATTCTCAGTCGTTATATGAATACTTCACCTACCGAGTTAACTTTTACTCATAACGAGTATGGCAAACCATCACTCAACGCATGCCGTGGAAATAGGCTTTGCTTTAATGTATCCCATTCAGCAGAAAGAGTCCTTTATGCAGTAGCTTATGGCCGCGAGGTTGGTGTTGATATAGAATATATCCGTCCATTTGAAAACGCTGAGGAAATTGTGGAACGCTTTTTTTCAGAACAGGAGAAAGTGGAGTTCCGTAATCTTCCATCGCAGCTTAAAAACAATACGTTCTTTATATGGTGGACAAGGAAGGAGGCTTATGCGAAAGCGATTGGTCTAGGAATGTCAGTTCCATTTGATAATTTTTCGGTCTCATCAATCTCAGATGAACCCTTTACCCCAATTCGATGTGAAGATGCTACAAGGTGGATTATCAAAGATGTTAAGGTAGATTCCAAATATGTTGCAGCAGTTGCTGCAGAAGGGTCAAAAATGAATCTTTATTTCTGGAGATGGGTATAGGGCAATGTAACGATTTGTAGCTGTAATTGCTAACATTATTTTTTCACCAATTTATAAGAATAAAATAGTCTAAAAAATGAGTTAAAATAAATGCAAGTGAGGAATAAAATTTCACTTTTCGCATAAAAATACAATATTTGATTTAGAAATAAAAAAAGCCTTCTTAATCAAAGAAGGCTTGTAAGTAGTTATTACTCAAGTTGACTGACTTTTTTTACTTGATCTACGCAAATCTATTGCGCAGTAAGCCTTTCAAAAATCCTCAAACTTACCTTAAGTATTTTTGATGGAGGAGAGATGCAGTAATCCCGGTTATACCAATTAATTTAAGCACTGAAAGCAATAAAGCAAAGCTTGCTTCTACAGCAGGAATTCCAGAAGATGATGCTAAAAAAATAATTGATTTGAGAAAATCTCGAAATGCTGAGTTCCATTCATGGAATCAATTGGAGGTGATTAAGGAATTAAATATTACTAAACTTAAAGAATTATCAGAAAAAGGAAAAATCAAATTAAAATGAACCATAATATAAGGAGAAAATATAATGAAAAATTTAACACTCTATTACGCAACCAATCGCAAGCACAAAGGATCAGATCGTTTTAAACCAGATTCGTATGAAACTGCTTTTAGCGATGATGGGATGGAAAATCTGCGTTTTGGTAAAGTTACTTTGTCAGCAGATGAAAATGAGATTGCAAAATACGTTAGTATTACTAAAAAGTTTGGAACAGGGGATGGCGTTGGATTATCCGAATATCTTACTGAATGCGCGAAATCAGCTACAATTGAGGCATTTAAGGAAGAGCTTAACCCAAAAATATCTGACATACATCAAAAAGATGCCAAATTCGGTTCAACGGCTATGTTTGATGAGTTAAAGAAAATAATGGAGAATAAAAGTGATGTCTTAATTTATATTCATGGTTTTAATGTTTCCTGGCATGAGGCTGTTGGGTCTGCATTATCTTTGCAAGAGATGCTCAACAATTCTAAAGTTAAAGACCCCAAACAAAATTTACTTGTTATTCTATTTACCTGGCCATCAAATGGACAGGCGCTTCCTTTTGTATCATATAAGTCAGACAGAACAGATGCAAAAACTTCCGGGTATGCTTTTGCCAGAGGAATGTTAAAAGTCAGGGATTTTCTTATGAAAATTAAAAAAGATGGGGGGATCCTTTGCGGACAGGATATTCATCTGCTTTGTCATTCTATGGGGAATTATGTCTTGCAGAATAGTCTTGAACGTATAGATCAATTTACTCCGGGTTCAGTTCTTCCAAGAATATTTGAACATATATTTCTCTGTGCTCCTGATGTTGATGATAACGTTCTTGAACCAGGTGAACCAATGGGTAATCTGCATGAACTTGCCAGAAGTGTAAGCATTTATCATAACAAGGAAGATAAGGCAATGTATGTCTCAGACTATACTAAAGGTAATCCAGAACGTCTGGGAACAGGAGGAGTAGCACGCCCTTCAATATTGCATAATAAAATTCAACAGATAAATTGTACTCCCATTGTACAGGGGGAGGGGTTTGTTGAGCATAGTTATTATTTTTCCGGTTATGTAAACGAAGATATCAGGTATAGCATTGATAGTGTATCACATGAAGACAGCAAACGTCGACGTACCCGTGATATTAGTTTGCCAAATGTCTGGAGAATGAAATAAATAAAAAACCTGTATATTATATGGTAAAATTAATTTTTTTGATACATCCTTATTTGAGGTTGTTAAATCATATTATGCAAACAAGTCTTTTGATTCATCATTAAATCATATAAAGAACGATTTATTCTGGATAAGATCAAATCTTGGGGGTACACTAAATAACTATGAAAGCAGTTTGACAAAAAAATGGAAAAAGACTAAAGATTATCTGAAGAAGGATTCTCCAGTCATTCAATATTATGCAGATGAAGATTTAGATGATTATGAATGGGAAATAGGGAGTTTTTAATGTATTTTTTAATTATAAAAAACTTTTTGGTTTTAATATTAAAGTAGCAGGTTCACAAATTACAGAAGATTATACAGCATATTATCTTAATACTTTCCTTAAGCTCCCAGAATTTATTGTTTTTAATCCTAATGCAGAGCATAATTTTGATTTAGAAACATATGTAAATGAAAGTTATAAAAGATTATTTAGTAAAAAACAATTTTCATCAAAAAATTTTTATTTTAGTGTGGAGTAGAACCTTTTTTTAGTATAGCTGTTTCTGCAGGTTTATTAGATCCATTTTGGCACATAAACCAAAGACAAGGGGTAAGGTTGTATCATGATAAAATTGGAATAAAAAAATTATTGGTATAAATCCCAGAACTATGACAGAATATCATATAAATCTTTATGCAGGTGGAATTGAGTATCGAGCAACTACATTGAGATTTTTGCAGTTGCCTGATTTATCAGGCTTAATTTAAAAATCAGTCAACTATCGATGGAGGTGAAAAAATAATGAAAATAATAACAAAAGTTTTATTAATATTAGTTTCAATCATAATATTGAATAGACCTGTATGCACTCAAAATGAAATACCTGAAATTTATGTAACACCAAAGAAGCTCTCTTTTAATAAAGTCCTAAAAGACACTGAATCAGCACCTTTACCAATTTTTATAATAAATACAGGTGAAGCTAATTTAATTATTAGAACAGCATTAAACGATACAACAAATTATAGGTATGATCTTAAATCATTGGCGGATTCTACTGTATTAAAACCAAAAGAAGAATCCCAAATTCCTATAGTATTTCATCCATCAGCAATTGGTTCATTAAATTCATATATTACAATAAATTCAAATGACCCTGTAAAAAATATTGTGATTGTTGACCTTGAAGGCATCGGTATTAGAGCAGACAGCACTGTTAGCGATAAAAAAAGCGGGTGTTTAATTACTTCAATAAATAAAAAAATATTATTTAAAAATATAAATACTTTTACTAGATTTCGAGATTTAGAAATCATGTCCTCGAAATATAGTACCTTCTTTGCTAAAATTTATTACAAAATAAGTCCTGCTGTAATTTTTAAGGAGATAAAACATTAACAACATTTCAAATACTCCCAAAAACGAAAAAAATCCAATAGATATCCAAACATTTCTCAAATTATTTGCAAGTTTAATAGGAGGTTTGGGTGGTGTTACTGCAATTTTTGCTATTCTGGGATATATTATTATTTTATTAACATTAAAACTTGAAATTATTGTTGGTTTTGAGAGATGGAGAATATCAGATGATATTGCAAAATATATAAAAAATTTTATCTTATTTTCTATCTCTATTCCAACGGGGAATTTAATGCCCTTTATTTATTAGGACATACAAGCAGCAATAGAGATATTTTTTTTGATGCCTCGACCGAACCATCAAGTTCAATAATCATAGATAAAAATGCAATAAAAGCAATTAAAATAGATGATATAGACCGTGATAGGGATGATGAACCAATGACTCTAAGAAGTTTTCGCGAGAAAACTAATAAAATAAAGCAACTTCCACAAAAAATGGGTAAAAATATTAAAATAGTAACTTTTGATACTGCGGAGGAGAAAGAATGGGCAGAATTTATAAAATAGAAAAATATCTTTTTTTATTTATTATCACTTTGTTTATAAGCAATATTAATGCGGCGGATTTCAAAGACTCTTTAATTCAACCGGGTGTTGGTGTCGGAGTTCTGAAATTAGGAGATACACCTGTAGATATATCCAGAAAACTTGAAGGGAAAAAGGCAGACATTGCAAAAAAGATAGTCTATGATTCAACAGTAGAAATGTGGCTTTCATATGTAGATATGGGAGTTACTTTAATTTATGATACAAATAAATCCATAAAAAGTATTATTGTTACCAATAAAGAATTATTACTTGAAGAATCCGGAATACATGTTGGCAGTGCAAAATCCAATGTTTTGAAAAATTATAAAGGAGAAAAAAGACCAATAAGACAAATAAATAATAATATTGAACTATGGGAATATCCTGATCTGGGGATTATTTTTTTTGTAAATATAACCAAAGAATTGGTAGACTCAATAAAAGTAATACCTAAAAGATAGCTTTCTATTTTATTTGATTTCAAAATTAAATATATGTATAATAAAATATATTACTAAGCGTTCAGCTATCAGCAGTCAGCTAAATCAATGTAAAAAAGTATTCTTGGCATTTCCAGATAAAGAAGTGGGAGGAAAAGTCAATATGAAGACAAAAGATCTTATAGAAGAAGCAATTTCATTACCTGTTGAAGAAAGGGCAATGTTTGTTGATTCGTTATTAAAAAGTCTTAATCCACCAGAATCAGAAATAGATAAAAAATGGGTATTAGTGGCTAAACGACGTCTAGAAGAACTTCGTTCCAGTAGAGTGGAAACAGTACCAGGGGAAGAAGTATTTAAAAAGATAATGAAAAGATATATATTGTAGCCGTAATGCATCTGCATAGAGAACCAGAATATTGGAAATATAGAATTTGAGTTTTAATATCTTTAAAAACTGATAGCTGAAAGCTGATGGCTGAACGCTTACATATATAATCAGGAGCAAATAAAATGCCTGCTACAATTCAATTATTAGGAATCTTTGGGTTCCCGATTTCTCATACTTTATCACCATATATGCATAATGCTGTTTGCAAGAAATTAAATCTGCCCTATTTTTATGCTCCATTTGAAATCTCGTCTGAAAAACTCGATAAAGCAATTGATAGCGTGCGTACGTTAAAAATTTCTGGAATTAATATTACCATTCCTCATAAAGAAAAAGTTATTCAGTATCTGGATGAAATTTCTTCTGAAGCGAAATTAATTGGAGCAGTTAATACAATCAAAAATGATAATGGGAAATTAATTGGATACAATACTGATGGGAAAGGTTTTATCGCTGCGCTAAAAGAGGATACCGGAATATTACCAGGAAAAAGATCGTTTTTAATTTTTGGCGCTGGCGGCGCCTGTCGTTCTATAGCTATACAGCTGGCTCTGGATGGAGCAAAAAAAATTATTATTGCTAATCGCACTCTGGATAAAGCGGAAAATATTGCTGATAATATTAGAAAAAATATTCCTGCCTGTGATGTTCAAGCAATTTTGCTAAATAAAATTGCTGATATTATTTCTGATGAATATATTCTGATTAATACCACTCCATTGGGAATGAAGGAAAGTGATTCTCCAATTTTTGATTATTCCTTATTATCCAAAATTAAAATTGTGGTTGACATTATTTATAACCCGCCTCAGACACCTTTATTAAAAGAAGCTCAAAAATTTGACGCTCGTACAGCCAATGGTCTAAATATGCTGGTTTTTCAAGGAGCGCTTGCATTTGAAATATGGACTGGCATAAAACCGCCAATTTTAGTTATGCGTGAAGCATTAATTGAAAAAATGTTTAAATTATAAAATACTGTATGGGATAGGAATTTTATTTAAATTTTAATGATTTGTAGTATAATATAAGATTACTAAGGAGAAACTCATGACAACTGAAAAAGAAAAAGCTGTTGAGCTGGCATTAACTCAGATTGAAAAGCAATTTGGTAAAGGTTCAATAATGCGATTGGGCGCAAATGCTATTAAAATGGATATCCCGACTATTTCCACTGGCATAATTTCGATTGATGCGGCACTTGGTATTGGCGGTGTTCCGCGCGGAAGAATAGTAGAGATTTTTGGCCCTGAATCATCAGGAAAAACAACAATTGCTTTACATATAATCGCTGAAGCGCAAAAAGTAGGCGGGATAGCGGCGTTTATAGATGCCGAACATGCTCTTGATCCGCGATATGCAAATCAATTAGGAGTTGATACTGAAAATCTGCTTGTCTCACAGCCGGATACAGGCGAGCAGGCTCTGGAAATAGCTGAAGTATTAATTCGCAGCAATGCTGTTGATATTGTGGTAATAGATTCTGTGGCAGCATTAGTTCCAAAAGCTGAAATTGAAGGTGAAATGGGTGACCAGCATATGGGATTGCAGGCGCGTCTTATGTCGCAGGCATTAAGAAAAGTCACTGCATGTATCAGCAAATCAAAAACATGCGCGATTTTTATTAATCAGGTTAGAGAAAAAATAGGTGTAATGTTCGGCAATCCGGAAGTTACAACAGGCGGCAGAGCTTTAAAATTCTATTCAACTATCAGAATGGAAGTACGTAAAGTTACTTCAATTAAAGAAGGAAATGATGTCATTGGAAATAGAGTTAAAGTTAATATTGTTAAAAATAAAGTCGCTCCTCCATTCAAGCAGGTTGAAGTTGATATACTTTTTGGAGAAGGGATGTCCAAGCTTAATGATATATTAGATAAAGGTGTTGAATTAAATATAATTGAAAAAAGCGGCGCATGGTTTTCTTATGGAAGTGAACGCATTGGACAGGGACGCGAGAATGTTAGAATTTATTTAAAAGCCCATCCTGATATAACCGATGAAATAGAAAAAAAGGTCAGAGAAAAATTGGGACTGATAAAATCTTCTACCCCAGCGCCAGAAACGGAAAAAAATATTAAGAAATAAAATGAAAGTATTTTTTAAATTCTTTAGGAGGTGAAATACATATGGGACTTGCAGTTAAAAAAATGAACGCGCATCCGTATGTTTTTTCTAAGAAGGGTATATGTGGAGGACGAAGCATAATAGAAGGGACAAGAATTCCAGTCTGGGCAATTATCAAATGGTATAAATTTGGTTTATCATTGGAAGAAATCATGCGGGAATTTCCTCAATTGTCTCCTGCACAGATTCATGATGTATTTTCGTATTATTATGATAATCAGAAAGAAATAGAAAAAGATATTGCAGACAATGAAAATGAAAATTATATTAGAGGAAAGTGTATCTAATGATAAAGCTTTATCTTGATGAAAATGTTCCAGAATCCGTAGCAATAGCATTAAGATTAAGAGGATACGATATTATAACTGTAAAAGAAGCGACGTTAAAAGGGTTGTCGGATATTGATCAACTTAAATATGCAACATCGGAAAACATGACTATTTTTACATTTAACATTGCTGATTTCTATAAAATTCATATTGAATTTATAAAAAATAAGATAAATCATAATGGCATTATTCTCTCAAAGCAACTTCCTATAGGAACAATCGTTAAAGCACTATCAAGATTACTTTCAAATGCAGATCGTAATAACTTACAGAATAATATAATCTGGTTAAGCGATTGGATTAAATAATATGCTAAGAGCTTACGAAAAAATAATAAAATTAACTCTATTACTGCGCCAGGGTTCTATTCTACATTTATATGCATTTATATAATCCTCTCAATAATTCTTCTAATGTCATCAGGGCCTAAAACAGCCATTAAACTATCGCGTATTTCCGGATGACAATAAATTCGTCCTTTTGCAGTAATATTCATTAATCTATTATATATTTGTTTCCAAACATCGGAAACTTTATTCCCCGCCTCTTTTCTAGAGGGATAATTCTTTTGTAATCTTTGCGGCTCCGGTATAAATCGTAAAATATTTTTTGTAGTACCATAACTTGGTTCCGGAGCATCGCATAAAATTTGATTTGGTAAAAATAGTCTTTCTAGAGTTTTATCTATAATTTCGGGTGCAAGTAATGAAACATTATTACATTGTGTATGAAAAATAAAATTAGAATACTCTTTTTTTATTTCTTCTTGTAATTTAGAATTAAATCCTTCTTTTTTAACAGCTATACGAAACTTATTAAGAAGAGAATTTGATAACCCATTATCTGTAGGGTCATAATGTATTGTAAAAATTCGTTTATAATAAGAACGATTTTGTATTAAGTAAATTAGTTCCTTGCTGTTATCATCAGAATATTTGAGAATCAATTTAAGATAGTCTTCTAAATGTATTGCTCTTATTTCTTCGTCTAATCCAATTAACTTATTAAAATCAGGAATAAAAGAAGATTTCGTTTTTTTCTTATGAGTCTGATTAGCATTGTAAATAGCTTGAAGTAGCATACTCGAATACTTCTTACAGTATGATGCCAGTACAGAGATTGATAAAGGAGATAACGTGCGAAAGTTAAAGATTCAGCTGCTGTCTGTCCTTTCTCATAGCAACCAACAGAAAAGTTTATTTCATTATTATCATCGGTATAAATTATTATTGTTAAATTGCTGAGTAATCTTTCAAAATCAATTATTTCGCCATATTTTAAATGACAATTTTTACTATCTCTTATTAAAAAATCTACTTTATCAACATCAATAGGTCCATCGATTATTGATGATAGCATTTTTTTCTTAAGGTTTTTTTTTGGAAAAAGTGTGTTTTCATCTTTTTGTCCTAATAGAATATTTTTAATGTCTTCAGTTTTTATTCCCCAACCCCAATCATCATTCTCAATAATATTTTTAATAGTATTTCCATCTTTATCTTTTGTTGTATTTTCTAAAAGTTTGTTTCCTATTACTTCATGTTTTAATTCTGGTAATACTTCTTCAGTTTCATGTGCAAGTGGATAATGACCAATATCATGTAAAAGGCTGGCAAGTAATAATGATTTAATATCATTTACATTTACAAGTTGTCTAAAAAGTGGATTGTATGGATCATTATATAAGGCATTTATATAAAGACAACAATTTCTAAAGACACCAATTGAATGTTCTAATCGATTATGAGTAGAAGTGGGATAAATCGTATTTACTAAACCCAATTGTAATACTTTAGATAATCTCGAAAATACAGGATGTTCAATAATCCTTTTGACTCTTTTACTAAAAGATAAGGATAATACTTTATTACACTATTTTCAGTAATAGACACTTCACCAAGTGCATAAATATTAATTATATTATCGTGTTTAAGACTTTTAAGATTTTCAATCTCGGTTTTTATTGATTCTATTAATTCATTCGTCTTAGGACGAGGGAACTTAAGTGCTTTTGGAATTTTTAGTTGTTTATCAACTAATTTTACAATAATGCCTGTCCCTCCTCTTCCTATCGGAGAAATAAAATCATAAATTGTTGTTATTTCCTTCTCTACTGCATTGAGTATGGCTATAACTTTATCCTTTTCTTTATTAAAGCTGTCAGAATTATCATCCTCTTTTTTATAAATATTTTCTAATTGTTTTATAAAGTCATCAGTCATTTTTCCCTCAATAATTGAGTGATGTCGAATATGTATAAGTAAATCAAAAATCAATATAGCTTATTAAACTAAAAAATAGTGAAAAGGTAAAGTGATTTTTTAGTTTTTTATAACAAATAGAATATTCTAAGGTCAAAAGATGCAAGAGAAATGCAAAACGATGAAGGTATATTATTTTATAAACTAAATTTTTATATTCTTCTAAATCTATAAATATAATTTGAGTATGTTGTCAATTTTTTGTTAAAACATGTATTTTTAATACCCACTATATACCCATTCTATCATAGTTGTAATTTTCCATATTATGTGGATACTATTATCTATAGATACTGACAGCAATCTTCTGACATTTTCACCGAGAATTGCTGTTAATACTTACATTAAAATTTGATGTCCCTGATAAAAAATATTTTTTAAATTCATTATAAGAATTATTTGCCAGATCTAAAGTCATATAATATTTCCCAATTTTACTAATTTCATGAGCGTCAGAAAAGGTAAGAGGTATAATATTATACTTTTTATAATTATTTACAAATTCCTCTTTCTTTTCTGGATTACGCAAATCAAAAAAAGTAATACCATAATCAATCAGATTCGGGATAAATGAACTTCGTGAAGGATTTTTATCCTGATGAGAAGAAATTATT
>JACQWU010000084.1 GCA_016209155.1 Candidatus Desantisiibacteriota bacterium
AATTTTGACGCTCATAACATTAAGTGGGAAAAAAGAGACATATTTATTATCAGCAAGGGGCATGGTTCAATTTCGTTTTACCCTATACTTGCGGATTTTGGCTATTTTAATAAACATGAGCTGAGCAGGGTATGTAAAGAAGGTTCGTTCCTGGGCGGAATACCTGATCCTTTAATACCCGGATATGAGACGATGAATGGTTCGCTGGGACATGGTCTGGGAGTAGCATGCGGTATTGCGCTGGCATTAAAAAAGAAAAAAAGGAAAGAAAGGGTTTTTGTGCTTATCGGTGATGGCGAGTTATACGAAGGATCTGTATGGGAAGCTGTTATGTTTGCCGGTGAGCATAAACTGGACAACCTGATATTGATAATTGATAACAATAAAATCTGCATGCTTGATTTTTGTAAAAAAATTTTGGACATAGAACCTCTTGATGAGAAATTTAAAGTACATAAATGGACAGTTTCAAGAGTTAACGGTCATGATGTAGAAAAGTTGTATAACTCTTTAGTAATACTGACAAAAGATAAAAGAAAAGAACCGAAAGTATTGATAGCAGATACAACCAAGGGCAAGGGAGTTAAGAGTCTTGAGAAAGATTCCTTATGCCATATCAGGAGCTTAAAAGAAGAAGAGATAGATTTAATAATATCGGAGTTAAAATGAAGATTGAAAATAAAAAAGTAATGAGAGATGTATTAATTGAAAATATTTGTAACCGTATGCATGAAGATAAAAGTTTATTCTTTTTAACTGCTGATTTTGGAGCCCCGAAACTGGATAAACTAAAGGAAGATTTTAAAGACAGGTTTATAAATGTAGGTATTGCCGAGCAGAATTTAATAAATGTTTCAACCGGTTTAGCTTTAGAGGGTTTTACCGTGTATGCATACGCTATTGCTCCTTTTATTACAATGAGGGCATATGAACAGGTCCGAAATAATCTTTCACTATTATCGCAAATAAAAGAGATCAATATAAATATGATAGGTGTGGGTGCAGGTTTAAGCTACGATGTTTCAGGCCCGACTCATCACTGTCTGGAAGATATCAGCATAATGAGAACATTGCCCAATATTGATGTTTTTTCTCCGAGTGATTGGATGCTTGCCGGGAAATTTTTGGATTATTCGATAAAAGTAAAAAGGCCGAAATATATTAGATTAGACAGCAAGCCGCTGCCCCGAATTTATGAAGAAACAATGAATTTAGATTTGCAAAAAGGATTCTATGAGCTGGCAAAAGGAGAAAAAGTGTGTTTTGTTTCTACCGGATATGTGACACATACTGCTATAAAAGTAGTAAATAATTTAAAAAAAATCAATACTAATATCGGACTCATTGATATGTTTTTACTTAAACCATTCAATGAAGATTTATTTTATAAAACATTGAGTAAATATAATTGTATTATAACCATTGAAGAGGCATTCATCAATAAAGGCGGATTGGACAGCCTGGTTTCTATTGTACTCGAAAACAGGAATTCAAAAATAAAATTAAAAAGAATGGGATTTGAAGATAAACATGTTTTTGAAATGGGCGGCAGGGAACATCTGCATAGAATAAACGGCTTAGACGAAGAAACTATTGCTAAAAAAGTTAGAGATATACTAAAGGAAATATAATGAATGGGAGAATCGATATTGTATTAGTTAATCCCGGTGACAGGAAACAGATCTATAAGGATTTAGATAAAGATTATTCAGCTATTGAACCCCCCTTTTGGATTGCAGTAATTGCGGCTTTTTTGAGGAATAATAAATTTAATGTGGTAATTCTGGATTCCAACGCTGAAAATATTTCACCTGATGAAACCGCTGAGAAAATAAATCAGATTAATCCGTTATTATCGGCAGTAATAGTCTATGGTTCTCAGCCGTCTGCGTCAACACACAATATGACAATTGCAGGGAAAATTTGTAAAGCAATAAAAAAAAATACTTCTGTAAAGGTAGCGATCGGAGGTCTTCATCCGTCAGCATTGCCTGAAAGAACAATAAAAGAAGAAAGCGTGGATTTCGTAATAGAGGGAGAGGGTCCCTTTACATTAAAAAATCTCCTCGAAGTATTAAGGTCTGAAGGAAATGATTATTCCGGTATCAGGGGTTTATGGTATCGCGAAAATAATATTATTTTAAATAATCCGAGAGCGCCTCTTATAAACAATCTTGATGAAGGTCTGCCTATTGCTGCATGGGATTTGCTTCCGATGAAAAAATATAAGGCGCATAACTGGCATTGTTTTGATGATATTGAAAATAGAATGCCGTATGGAGCTGTTTATACGAGCCTGGGATGCCCTTATTCCTGTGTTTTTTGCTGTATTAATGCGCCGTTCGGTAAACCCGGTATACGTTATAGAAGTCCTGAACTGGTTGTTGAAGAAATAGGAATATTAGTAACTAAATACGGGATAAAAAATATTAAAATTGTTGATGAGTTGTTTGTTTTAAGCCAGAAGCATTATATGACAATAGTTGATTTATTGCTTAAGAAAAATTATGACCTGAATTTTTGGGTATATGCAAGGGTGGATACTATAAAATTTGAAAATTTAACGAAAATGAAAAAAGCCGGGATTAACTGGATTGCATTGGGTATTGAAACAGCAAATCCGGAGGTAAGAGACGGCGCGGAAAAAAGAATGAGAGTTAAGGATATTAAAAATGTTGTGCGTGAAATACAAAATGCAGGTATCAGTGTAATAGGTAATTATATTTTCGGTTTACCTGAAGACAATTTAAATACAATGCAGGAAACTCTTGACATGGCAATGGATCTAAACTGTGAGTTTGCTAACTTTTATTGCGCTATGGCATATCCGGGATCAAAGCTTTATGATATAGCTATAAGAGAGGGCTGGCAGCTCCCGAAATAAAAATGTTTTTTCGATAGAGATTTCAGGCTCCCAGCCTGTTTCTTTTTTAAATTTATCTGTGCAGGGTATTTGCAACGTTACATCAGAAGGTCTCATTAATGCAGGATCTATTTTAATTTCAAATTTGGTTTTGGAAAATGATAATAATATATCCAGAGATTCACCGATTGTCATTGTTCTATTGCCGCCTATATTATATACATCGCCATGTTTTCCTTTTTGGACCATTATCCAGTATGCCCTGACAGCATCTCTTACATCGCAGAATGTGCGGACGGATTTTAAGTTTCCGACTCTGATTATAGAACTTGTGAGTCCTAATTCTCCGGATGCAACCTGCTTTGCAAAAAAAGACATGGCAAATACGTCACCCCGGCGCGGTCCGGTATGCGTGAACATTCTTGTGCGGATTGTTTTCATTCCGTATGACAGCCAATACTGCAATGCAACCATATCCTCGCCTACTTTACTAACAGCATAGGGGGAAGCCGGTCTGAAAGGACAGGTTTCTTTGATAGGTACATCTGCTTCAGTAACCTGTCCATATACTTCTGATGATGAGCATATATGAATTATAGGATCTATTTCTAATATTCTGACTGCTTCAAGCAAATTCGTTGTTCCGATAACATTTGTCCATAATGTATGAATAGGGGAATTAAAGCTTGTTAAAACATAACTTTGTGCTGCTAAATGGAAAATAACATCCGGTTTTACAGCTTTAAAATGTCTGATTAATGCGCTCAAATCACAAAGGTCTGCATCAAGGAGAGAGATCTTATTGTAAATTTTTTCAAGATTATCTTTAGGGCTTCTCCACCTGCATAGACCATAGATGTCATGACCTTCATTTAAATTTAAAATGTATTCTGCAAGATGACTTCCAACAAATCCTGTCACACCTGTAATCAATACTTTCACAAAGTTATCCTCCATATTTTTTATTTTTTAAAGTTTTCTGCAATAATAATATCTTCCGGTGAATTTACATTTATATATTTATCACTAATAATAAATGATTTTACAACTTTTCCATCATCAATAGCGCATTGCAGTAAATCAGGGAATTCTTTTTCTTTTCTTATATGATGTATTGGTGTGAAATCAATATAATTAAATATTTCATTTTTAAATATACAATTACCCGTACCCATATAATTATTAAGCGGATTATGCGGTTTTTCCACCAGTCTATATATTGTATTTTCATTATCCTGAACAAGTGTATAAGTTTTTTTTATTAAATTTTTGTCATCAACCCATAAAATACCGCATATTGCAAATATATCATTTTTTTTAAACTCATTGATCATTTCCTGATGTTTTGAGTTAACTGATATTTCATCTCCGAGTAATAGTAAAAAATCATCCCCTGAAATAGTCTCTTTAGCGCATTCCATTGCATGAACAAGACCTCTCTGCTCAGGTTGAATAACATATTTCAGCCTTTTATTCTTATATTTAATGCCATAGGTATTAATTATCTCCTCAGCCCTGTATCCGACCACAATAATGATTTCATTAATATCAGTATTTGAAGCATAGTCAAGACTATTTTCAATAAGAGGTCTGCCGTTTACCATAATCATGCATTTATTTTTTGAGCTGGAAAGCTCATCGAGCCTTTTACCTCTGCCGCCTGCCAGAATTAATGCTTTCATTATATTTCTCCTTGCATAAAATGGAAATTAATGTTATTATATTATAGTTGGGTTAAATTTAAGATAAAGCATCTATATCTATTTATTGGCTATAATACACTGATTTAAGCTTTAATGTCAATTTATATATCTGCCTGTCTGTCCATCTGCCCCTAAATTCAGACATTAGACCATAGACTATAGGTTAAAATCTATTTGTAATTTATTAATAAGTCATCTAAAATTTAAAAATATAAAAAACAGGAGGATAAAATGGAAGAAAAGGGAACCAAAAAACATGAATACGAATATAAAGCCGAGATGAAGCAGCTTTTGGATATTATTATCCATTCACTTTACACGCACCCGGAGGTTTTTTTGCGTGAACTTATTTCGAATGCTTCTGATGCTTTGAATAAGGTAAGATTCAAAAAACTAACAGAAGAAAATATTTTAGATCCGGATAGCGAATTGGGAATAAAAATTGATTTTGATTCTGAAAAACATACTTTTTCAATTGAAGATAATGGGATAGGAATGACAGAGGAAGACCTTATTAATAACATAGGCACAGTGGCGAAATCCGGAACAATTGAATTTGTAAAAAAGCTGAAAGAAGAGAATAAACCTTTTGATGAAAACCTGATAGGTAAATTCGGAGTAGGATTTTATTCCGTTTTTATGGTTACGGACGAAGTTACGATTGAAACACGTTATTTGAACAAAAGTTCAAAAGGCTATAGCTGGAAGTCAAAAGGCGAAGGGACATATACAATTGAGGAAATTGATAAAAAGGAAAGAGGCACTAAAATTTTTTTTAAACTAAAGGACTCTGCTTTAGAATTTTCTGAAGAATATAGAATAAAGGAGATAATAAACAAATATTCCAATTTTGTTGATTTTCCGGTTTTTTTGAAAAAAGAAAAAATTAATACAGTAAGCGCACTATGGTACAGGAAATCAGGCGATCTTAAAGATACTGAACTTAATGAATTTTATAAATTTATATCCGATGATTTTGAAGAACCGCTTGCTCATCTTCATATTTCTGTCGAAGGTACTGTGAATTTCAAAGCGCTTTTATTTATTCCAAAGTCAGCTCCAATGGATTTTTTAAGAACAAGAGATGTTAAATCAATTAATCTTTATTCAAATAAAATTTTAATTCAGGATGATTGCAAAGAAGCCCTTCCAGAATATTTGAGATTTGTGAAAGGTGTGGTTGATTCTATAGATCTGCCTTTGAATGTTTCACGTGAAGTAACGCAAAAAAGCCCCGCAATGTCCAAAATAAAAAATGCGATAACCGCAAAAATTTTATCATTTTTACAGGAAATTGCAAATAATGAACCGCAAAAATATAAGGAGTTTTATAAAAATTTTGGTCCGCTCCTAAAAACAGGAATAAATACGGATTTTTCAAGCAGAGATAAAATTATAGAACTTTTAAGATTTGAATCAACCTTATTGAAAAAAGACGAACTGACTTCCTTGAAAGAGTATGTGTCTCGCATAAAAGAAAATCAGAAAGAAATATATTATGTTTCGGGTGAAAAAAGAGAAGAACTTGAAAAAAATCCTAATCTGGAATATTTCAGAAAAAACAGTATTGAGGTTTTGCTTTTAACAGAACCGGTTGATATCTTTATTGTTCCTACACTTATGGAATATGATAAAAAGCATCTAAAATCAATTGAGAAGGCAGATATCGATCTTGCACCTGAAGATAAAATAGAAAAACCCGATGATAATCTTTCAAAATCGTTGATATCACTCTTTAAGGAAACATTAAAAGATAAAGTGGAAGATGTTGTATCTTCAAAGAGACTTGTTGATTCAGCCGTAACTTTAGTTGTAGGGAAAAATGCACTGGATCCTCAGCTCGAAAAAATGATGAAAATGATGAATAAGGGAAGCGTCGATTCAAAAAAAATATTGGAAGTAAATTTGTCTCATCCTTTAATCCGAAATCTATCTAAGATTTACATCGCTGATTCAAACAGTCCTTTATTAAAAAAATGCATATTTCAGTTATATGACGGAGCTTTATTTTTGGACGGTACTCTGCCCTCATCATCTGATTTCATAAAGCGAATGACAGAGTTGATGGAAGATGCTACGGATTGAGACAAATGATGGATATTTAACCACAGAGGCACACAGACACAGAGAAAGAAAAAAAATTATTATAATTATTACTCTGTGCCTCAGTGTCTCTGTGGTAAAAAAATAAAGCTCGTTGTAATGTAAGCATGGGAGAAATGAACATGAAACTTTTATTAACCTCAGTTTTTAAGCCATTTGGTGTTGATGACCAATATGGACGTAAAGAAAATATTATGGAATTATACCATAATCAGATAACCAGAGAACAGGGGATATTTTCCCTTCGGTACAGCCATAGGAGTTTTGGTTTATATCTTATGGCGGAAAATATAGAATGCCCAACTGTTGTTCTTGATTTTCCATCCATGAGATGTTTTATCAGAGAAATTAAAAAAAGTTATGACTATATCGGAATTTCTTTTATCACTCCAAACTTTATAAAAGCAAAAAAAATGGCGGAACTTATTCGAAAATTTAGCCCCAAAACAAAAATTATTCTTGGCGGACATGGGACCCAAATTCCAGATATTGAGAGTTTAATTGATTGTGACTATGTTGCCCGCGGGGAAGGAATATCATGGCTCAGAAAATTTTTTAATGAAAAAATTGATGCTCCGATAAAACATCCTGTCATCCCTTCTGCTGAAAATAAGAGATTTATGGGTATACCGCTTTTGGGCAAATCAGGTATTCTCATACCCGGTGTAGGGTGTCCAAACCGCTGCCGTTTTTGCAGTACAACACACAACTTTGATTTTATTCATATCCCGTTTTATAAAACAGGAAAAGAGCTTTATGATATTTGCGCCGCTATGGAGAAAAAATTCGGATGTATGGATTTTTTTGTGATGGATGAAAATTTTCTTAAAAATAAAAAACGGGCTATGGAACTTCTCGACATTATGAAAAAGAATAATAAAA
>JACQWU010000091.1 GCA_016209155.1 Candidatus Desantisiibacteriota bacterium
AATTTTGGAACAAAAGAATTCCGCGCTTAAGGAAATTTTAGAACAAATTGAGATAGAAAAAAAGAGAGTAAAAAATGATATATATGCTAATATAGATAAATTAGTATTCCCTGCTTTAAAAAAACTTAGAAAAAAAACATCGCCGGCCTCAGTTAAATTCTTCGATATAATACAAAATAATCTGGAATCATTAACATCGTCATTTGGATATAAAATAACTGAAAAAAAAATTAATCTGACACCAAGAGAAATTGAGATATGCAATATGATAAATGCCGGTCTTACAAATAAAGAAATGTCCGAACTGTTAAATATTTCAGTTCATACAATAGAAAGCCATCGTATTAGAATAAGAAAAAAATTCGGTATTATTCACCAAAACATAAATTTATTCACCTACCTCCAGTATTTAAATGAATCAGATTAATACCTGAATCTTGCACTTCAGATTCAGGTAATACAAAATTTTATATAATCCTTATATTTTTATTTTAATCCACTATGTAATTTTTGTACATAGTATGTACATATTTTTGCAATATTGATTTGCGATTTCATATATTGGATAATACCTCCCGGCTAATAATTTTTTAAAGGAGGTGTGTATATGAATACAAATACCATTAATACTGAAACTATTATTAGAAAACACAAAATTAACTCTGATGATTATACTCTGGCTGATTTTATTGAATACCGTGATAAAAATATCTTTAGTAAAGCTAACCTTTGTTTTGAATTTTGTCAGGATTGGAAAAATAAGGGCACATACCAATATATGCGGTCTCTTACTTCCGCCTGTCAAAACAGGGTCATGATGTTTGATGAAAAATCAGGAATACAGCGGGAGATGATTATGATGGCATCAAATAATTATCTCGGTTTGTCCACTCACCCTAAAATAATATCCGCGGCGGAAAAAGCGCTGAAAAAATATGGTACCGGAGTTTCAAGCGCTCCAATGTTAAGCGGCACCCTGGACATAACAAAAAAACTGGAAAAAAAATTAGCGCAATTTAAAGGATGTGAAGATGCTATTTTATTCACTACAGGATATTCCGCAAATGTGGGAGCGATTTCTGCCCTGGTAAGAGAAGGTGATGCAGTTATTATTGATAGATTAGATCATGCAAGTATTATTGACGGCTGTAGATTGTCGGATGGCAATATAAGGACTTTCAAGCATAATGATATGGATAGTTTAAAAAAACAACTGGAGATATGCGATAGAGAATTTAATGGTAAATTAATTGTAATAGACGGTGTTTATAGCATGGATGGTGATATTGCCCGGCTCCCGGAAATACTGGAATTAGCCCGTCGATATAACGCTAAAGTAATGGTTGATGACGCTCATGCTTCAGGAGTTATAGGTAAACACGGCGGCGGGACTTCTGATTATTTTAACTTAAACAATAAAGTGGATTTAATCATGGGAACTTTTAGTAAAACATTTGCGGCAACAGGCGGATTTGTTGCCTCCACCAAAGAAGTGGTGAATTATTTACGCTGCTATGCCCGTTCTTATATGTTTTCCGCTGCGCCTGCACCATCAGTTATTGCTACTGTGCTTGCCGGATTGAAGACTTTAGAGGAAGAACCTGAACTTAGAAAAAAATTATGGAAAAACATATACTATATGCATAATAATTTGCAGTCTCTTGGATATCGGATATCCCCTTCTCCCCCTGAATCAGCGATTATTTCAGTTCAAATCGGTTCAGAAGTAACATTAAGAAAAATGAGTAAAAAAATACATGAATTAGGCATTTATGCAAATGCCATACCGTTTCCTGCCGTTCCAAAAAACCAATCCCGGTTCAGATTAAGTTTAATGGCGACTCATACCCTTGATGATCTGGATATAGCACTGGATGTTTTTGATAAAACCGGCAGGGAATACGGGATTATTTAAGGAGATGAGATGATTTGGAATTTCAAATCTCAAATCTCAAATTAGCATAGGAGATGATATGAAAGTAATATTACATAAAAGTATTTCCGAAATTGATGAGAGTAAGTGGAATTCGATTGTTGCCAAAAACCATCTGATTTGCACATATAAATATCTGGAGTCAGTAGAAAAATCAGAAATTAATGATTGCCGCTATTATTATCCTGTTGTATATGAAGGAAATGAGATTATTGCTCATACATCTGTTTATTTTATAACTACTGAACTTGATACATTTGCTCAGGGCTTTATAAAAAAAATAATTATCGATATCAGAAAAAAATGGAAAAATTTTCTTATATTGCGTTCCCTTGAATGTGGAACTCCTGTAGCCCTGGGAACAACTATTTCATTTAAAAATGGTATAAATCGTGTAAATGCGTTGAATCTGATATGTCAAAACATAGAACATTTAGCAAAAGAGCTTCATATCCCTGTATTGCTTTTTCGAGATTTTTACAATGAAGAATTAGAGTTATTTGACCATTTGACTGAATTAGGATATACTGGAATACATAATCTGCCGGGTACTAAAATTGAAGTCCGATGGAAAAGTTTTAATGAATATTTAAATTCAATACGCAGCCATTATAAATGGAAAATAATCGAAAGAATAAAAAAATGTCAAAGAGACAATATTTCTATCGAGATATTGAATGATTATTCCCGTTATTACGATGATCTTGAAAAATTATGGATGAATGTTTATAACAATGCTAAAGAATATAGACGCGAAATATTAAAATCTGTTTTTTTTAAACAAACGAAGGAGTATCTTGGAGATAAGTCATCTATTATTTTAATTAAAAAAGACAATATCCCAATCGGTTTTACCCTTCTTTGGTTTGATGACGAAACTTTAATACCGATATTTTCCGGACTGGATTACAATTATAA
This sequence comes from Candidatus Desantisiibacteriota bacterium, assembly GCA_016209155.1. GTDB lineage: Bacteria > JACRDZ01 > JACRDZ01 > JACRDZ01 > JACRDZ01 > JACQWU01. The sequence continues at coordinate 2,852 of JACQWU010000091.1, forward strand.
TGATGAATATGGTATTTATTTCAATCTTCTTTATAAAATCGTTGAGGTTGCTATTGATAAAGGAAAAAAAGATATAGATCTTGGCATTACAACACTCATACCTAAAAAAGAAATGGGTGCTGAGACAGTTACATTAAACATGTACATGAAACACTTAAATCCGCTTTTGAATAAAATTGTACCATGGTTGTTTGAAACAATGACTCCTCAGGATAATGCGGGGGAGAGAAAAGTTTTCAAGTCTAAATTAAACGTTTTATAGATTTGATGCTGTTTTTGTACTTGTCCCAAACTTTCCGGACAGCACCATTAATGTCACTTTCAAGATAAAGGCGTTAAAAAATGGAAACCAGAAAAATATATCCAATATCAAAAGTGGATCATGAGGATACAAAAATAGAGCTTAGCTGCAGAAATATTAAACCTATCTTTTTATATTTTAACGAAAAATATGGATATGAAGCATTAGAAGAATTCATCTATGATACTAAAATGAATCTGGATTTTCTTGAAGATTCGCATAATTGGGTAAGCTTTGATTATTATTGCAGGTTACTGGCAAAACTTGTGGAATATACCGGTGATCCTAATGTGCCTTTCATTGTTGGGACATATGCTGCTAAAAAACAATGTTATGGAGCTATTGAAAATATAGTTAAAAGACTGGCTTCACCGCAAAGTATATATAAAATTGTCGTTGAAATAACCCCCAGATACAGCAAGATAGGTGAAATAGGGATATCGGATTTAAAAAAAAATAGTTGTATTATTACTGTGCGCTATTTTGATAAATACAAGCAGGATAAAAATAATTGCCTTAACTTTCAGGGAATATTTGCTTCATTCCCCACTTTATGGGGTCTTCCTTTAGCTGGCATAGAACATACCCTGTGTGCTGTAAACAAAGGGAATACATGCATATATAAAATTTCATGGAACAACAGACCAAAATATTTATTTGAGTTATATGGTATTATATCGGGTATTTTTATTTTATGTATTTTAAAATTTATCATCTGGAAAACAGCAAATCTTTTTGTATTAAGCATGATTCCTCTAGTAGGATATTTAATTGGTATAATAAAAAATTATAAAACGGATATTCGATACTTTAAGGAAATAAATGAAAAAGAAACTAAAAACTTACTCGAATCAATGGAAACAATAGAAAAAATGAATATTGATCTGCAGAATAAAATTGAACAAAGAACTGAAGAATTAAAAGATAGTAATAAAAAATTACATGAAGCAATGGAAGAAATAAAACAAAGTCAAAATAAATTACTGCAATCGGAAAAGATGGCCTCTGTTGGACGTCTGGCAGCCGGAATGGCGCATGAATTTAATAATCCTATGGGTGCAGTGCGAAATTATATTCAGGATATATTAGAAGATACTCCTGCTGAAGATCCAAGATGGGAACGTCTAAAAAAAGCTGAAAAAGCTACAGGACGCTGCAAAAACATAGTAAATGATCTCCTGTCTTTTGCCAGGGAAAGTAAAGATATAAAGATGGTAGACATTAATAATATTATTGAAACCGCTATTTTAAATGCAAATGAAGACATAACAAACCAAAACATTAAAATATTAAAATTTCTGGCGCCTGATTTACCTGAAATTAAAATTGACGAAATGCAGATGCGTCAGGTAATCATGAATATCCTGATGAATGCTTGTGATGCTATAAAAAAAGAAGGTCGAATAATTATTAAAACTCTTAGTTCACCGGAAAATATTTTTATTGAAATCTCTGATACAGGTGAAGGTATTCCTGAAGATATAAAGAATAAAATATTCGATCCTTTTTTTACAACAAAATCTCCGGGGAAAGGAATCGGACTCGGACTTGCAATCAGTTATAATATTATTAAACGATTAAATGGTGATATACATGTGGAAAGCAGCGAAAATAAAGGTACCACTTTTAAAATTATTTTACCGTTAAATACAAAATGAAGGATTTAAAATGAATACTAAATACGGTTCATCCGGATCAAATAAAATCATAAAACTGCCGAATAACCTTGAATTTCATGTACCTTCGCGTGAAATGCGCATATCAGCATGGTTTCTTATATGGGAAATATTTAAACTGCAGCGTTATAATATAAAAGGATTTGAGATTAAATCAACTGATACAATAATTGATATAGGTGCAAATATGGGATTATTTGTAATGTGGGCATCTCCTCAGGCATCGAAAGGTAAAATTATTGCAATTGAACCAACTGAAAGTATTGATATATTAGCTTTGAATTTACAAAAAAATAATTTAAATAATGTAAAAATAATTAAAGCCGCAATCGGATTAGATGAAAAGCATATTGATTTAATTACATATCCCGGTTTCAATGTGATTAACCACCAGATAGATCAAAAACCAACCTTATGTACCAGAATTCTGGTTAAACTGCTTACAAGTCAATTAAAATTTAAAAAAGTCACTAAAAGAGTCAATACTATATCACTTGACAGAATTATTGATGATAATAATTTAAGTAAAATTGATTTGCTTAAAATAGATGGAGAAGGCTGCGAATATGAAATATTCAGAAATCTTTCAAATAAACATTTTGATAAAATTGAAAAAATTATAATGGAATTTCATGAATATCATCCGGATAATAAACATCAGGAACTAATATCTATCCTTAAGTTCAAAGGATACGAAGTAAATTTAGTTAAACCTTTTTTTGATTATTATTTAGTTGGTAAATGCGGTTTCATTTGGGCAAAGAGAAACAAATAATGAAAATTCGATTGATTCAACCGACCCGATTAAAGGAGAAATCATAATGGATAAAGAGTTTAATCCGGCAATAAAATTGCTTTTAGTAGAGGATGATGAAGATTTCAGATCTTCTCTATGGGCAAGACTGGTTAAAAGAAATATTGAAGTTTTTGAAGCTGTCTCAGCAGAAGAGGGATTAAATAAAATTAAAGAAATTAATTTTGATATAGTAGTTTCTGATATTAAATTACAGGGAATGGATGGTATGGAATTTTTAGCTAAAGTGAAAGAAATTAATAATTCTATGCCGGTTATTCTGTTAACCGGATATGCCAGTCTGGAATCAGCCAGAAAAGCGGTTAAGCTAAAAGCCAGCGATTATATATTAAAACCGCTTGATAATATTGAAGACCTTTTAAATCCTATAAATAGTTCTGTTCAAAGCTATAAATTATTAAAAGAAAATAAAAATTTATTAAACGAACTGGAAATTAAAATTAGTGAATTGGAAAAGTCAAGACTGAAGTTAGGAGAACAGAATTCAAATCTTGAGAAAAAAAATATTGCTTTAGAAGAAGGAGTCGTAAGGATTGAAACTGAAAAAGATAAACTAAAGAACAATGTAATCACTAACATAGAGGATATATTATTACCTATTATAGATAAACTTGAAAAAAAAGAAGGATCAAATAAACAGATAAAATCAATCAAACAGTGCCTGGAAGAAATATCTGTTTTACTTAAGGGTAAAATAACAGAAAAAAATGCCCGTCTTTCGCTCCGGGAAATAGAATTATGTAATGTTATTAAAAATGGATTAACAAATAAAGAAATATCTATATTATTTAATATTACTTTAGAAACAGTTGAAAAACACCGTAAAAATATAAGGCATAAATTAGGTATAAAAAGTAAAAGTATCAATTTGAATTCATATCTGCAGCAGTAAGTACCTCATATCCCCTTAACACCTGATCCATTTCATGTCTTACCGGTGTTATATCTATACTCATTTTGCGTAATTGTTTTATGCAATATAGAATATCTTTTATATTATGCTCTAAATCGTCTTGATTATCTTGCGATCTTGAATATATTCTATTTAATTTATTAATAATCTTCCCTCTTTGCGCTCTATCATTATCATTACTTAATTGCCATGTATTTATTTCTACCAATATATTTTGTATTTGCTGTTTTAAACTTGCGGTTACTTCAAGTGTTAATATTTCTTTTTTCCATAATTCCCATGTATCATTTGTTTTAAATTTTATTTCCGTTTCTGTATTATAAGTGCCGCTTTTATCCGGCAGTCGCAGAGCATATTTTAGTTCTACGGGTATACTTGTATCAAATATTTGTTCATTCCATGTTATTGTATGATCTGTACTGTTTCCATTTGTATTTAGTAAATTTAAAAAGTAGTCATAACTTTCTGTTATCATTAAGCGGCATGGATTATCTGCTTTAATCTTTGTGTGTATTGGTACTGTATTAAGCGCATATTGTTCTATTTCTTCCGGCATAACATATTTTACAGCCTTTGTAAGTATTGCTGTTATTATATCTTTTTGTACCACTTTATCGGGTCTAAATGTTATTAACACTGTTTTTCCCCGCCCGTATGTGTTTATTACGATTGCTGAAAAAATTTTTTGACTGGTATTTTCAATTTCTTCAAAATCTATTTCCATTACTGTGAAATTACCTATTTTTGTTTCTTCTTCTAAACTTTCAGTAATATTTATTGTTTGATTATATGTAACATTTTCCCCATTGGTTATTGTAACTATAAATTTTCTATTTCCTTTTAGATCATTTACCCGTTTATTTAAGCTGAATATTACTTCATCATCTGAAATTTTTTCTATTATCAGATTACCGTTATTATTGCCTGTGTTTTTGTCTATTTCTGTTCTTTCATATCCGCCGGTTATGTTCACTGTTTCATAATCAATATTTTCCGCTTCAACTCGCACAAAATAATTTACATTTTCCACAAATTCATAATCACAAAGAAGAGCAATTTTTCTGCAATTTTCTTTTTTTATTTTTTTATCATCGGTTTGAGCTGCTATGGTTCCTGTTTTTGCATTTGCCTTTAAAAGCTCTGATATAACCTGGATGTTTGTTGTATCGCTTATACTGCTATTACCAACATTTATTGTCCGGGTTTTTTCCTCACTATGACCTTTAAATTTAGTCCCGGTAAGGTCTTCGAATAATCTCTTATTGCCGTTTTGCTGCGTTTTTATTAATATGAGTCCATCCCCGTGATTTATTGTTTCAGCAAATTCTTTTTGTATTAAATGATTATTTAATATTCTGTCTTCTGTATTCTGACTTCTGTCTTCTGTTATCACATATGTATTATATCCATGACTTCTGAATTGATTTAAAAATTCTTCATTTGCATTGACTATTTTGTATTCTGCATTTGAATTGTTAAATATATTTGTGAGTATTGTTGTGTCAAAATCCGAAGCTCCATCTATATATACGAGTACTCTTGATAATGGGGTATTGATTTCTTTATTTACTATAAGTGATAGTGATGGTTTTGGTGTTGCTTCAACCGGTTCAGATAGCGCGCTCTCATTGTCCACTCTATCTACTGCGCTTACCCAATATGTGTATACAGCATAGTTGATAAGCCCTGTATCCATATAATTTGTTGTTGTAATAATTGCTTCATTTATTTTCCTTCTGTCTTCTGGATTCTGACTTCTGACTTCACTATATATGTTGTATCCAACTGTATCTCCGCTTTGCGCAAGCCATGATACATCTATTTGTTTATCTCCGGGTTGCGCGGTAATACCGATTGGTGGTGAAGGCGGAATTGTATCGAGTGTTATTGTTCCACTATTGGATATTACACTTGAATTGCCTTGCGAATCTGTTGCAATAACGAGTATTACATTATCTCCTTCTGTAAGAGATATCTCATAGCTAAACTCTCCGTTTTCACTTGCAGTTACATTTCCCGCTTTTATACCATTTTTATAGATATCTATGCTTGCATTGGCAAATGAAGTGCCTGATATTGCTGTATCATTGTTTGTTATGGTTACTGGAGTATTTAAAAGAGGCGCGGATAGTATTTTTGTTGATTGTAATAATATATTGTTTGTTTCGTCATATTCTTTTATTATATTTTGTGGATCAACTTTTACATATATTGTCTGTGTTCCTTCAAGTCCTGTGATGTTCCAGTTTATTATAGCTTCGCCTGTTGATCCATCATCAATGAGCTCGGGGATGGTTTGCTGCCCTATAAGTATTCCTCCTGCTTCAGGATTACCGCTGTATATTTCAACCAATATGTTATCAGCTTGATTTTTTCGCTGTTTAACTATTACTGCCTTTATTTGTTTTGTATTATCCGGATTTGTGCTTCCAATTGTTATGCTCGCAACTTGTAAATCAGGCAAATTTGTTCCATATGTAAATGCGGCTATTTTTTCGCTTGTTAATGATCCTGCAGAAAGATGCGATGTTACTTGATGCGTTCCGGGCGGATTGATTTGAGATGACTCTATTATGGTAGTATCTATTGTAAATCCTGATGCCGATACTGTTTTACTTATTATGTTTGTGCTATCAAGTTTTATCTCCAGACTTCCCTCAGCTCCTGTGCCATATATTGTTGTGTATATTTTCATCTGTTCCGTTCCATCGGGATAATCTGTTTTGTCAGTTTCCGCTCCAACAATATTTATATCTCCCACATCAAACGCTTCCTGCCCGCCAGCCATTACCTGCGCTGTGTTATCATATATACTATATATTAATTTATGTATCCCGCTTTTATTTGTAATTATATTCCCTGTTAAATTAACCTCTGTCTGACCTGTTATAAATGATGCTGGAGATTCTATTACAGAATTATCTTCATCATCAGGTGTATTTATCCATGCCCGCAGTATGCCATCTTTGTTGTAGTTGCTTTCCACTATCATTTTTGCTGTAAATGTATCACCCGGTATATATTTCCCCTTATTCATATTAAATTCAACAATTTTTAGCTTTATTCCATTCACATCAAAGTTATGTGTCCCGGTGATTGGCGGTAGTAGGACAGGCATTCTGCCTGTCATGTTAAACGTATAGCTGATATTATACGTCCCCCCTTGCGTATTTTCCGGAATCGTAAATCGTTGAGTAAGACTGCCGCTTGTTATGTCGCCATCATAATTATATCCACCCGGTCCCGATATTTTTAGATTACCGTCTTGCGCTGTTTCAATTGTCACAAATACTATTTCTCCGGGTATATACACCTCCCTATCTGTTGTTACATTTATTATGTCCTTTTGTTCGTACAAATAGATTGTATTTAAATGTATGCTTCTTCCGTCTTTATGATATATCCCATAAAATACTTTCTCACCCGTGAATCTTGCGATTGGAATATTAAAATTTAATTGTGTATTCCCGTTTAATGAAAAATTTTGGGCAATGGATGTTGTATCATAATTCACTTTTGCAAATAATTCAGGCGCTGTTCCTGCATTATTATTGGTAATATTAAGTGTCAGTCTGGCAGTCTCTCCAACTATATATGCCGGTTTATCAAAATTTGCCTGTACACTTAAATCTATTCCTCGAATTGTAAATGGTATTTCTAAAACATTCCCATTTAAATATACTTTTGCCGTGTATGATTTTGCTTCCATATCATTAGGAATGCTGAAATTAAAATCAAAATTTTGTATGCCGGCAGGTGAAATAAAAGCCTCTTTTTCACCACTTTCTATATCCAATACTTCAAGTTTAACTTTTGCCATACCGGTTCTTTGTCCTGTATTTCTAACTTGAAAGTTCATTGTGACAAACTCGCTTAGGTTGTAAACAGGAGAACCCGGTATAGAGGTAAATTCAAAAGTCGGGGCTATGACTTCAAGGTTATAAATTTGCTCCGTTATGGCATTGCCGTTATATAAAACAGATACTGTCAGAGGATATGTTCCGCCTGATACTGCGGCAGGATTGATATTAAATGTATAGGTATTTGAATTCCCGCTTAATACACTGCACTCTCTTTGTTCTGTATAGAATGATGCTGATATATGTATGCTCCCTGAAAAATCATCAAACCCATTATTTGCAATATTCACTGCAACAGGAATAAGCCCATTGGTGATATTGCCGGCAGTTATATCTGTTATCTGCATGTTAATATGTTTTTTTACGTCAAAAAATACACTCCTCGAATCAAATATTTTGTTAGGCACATTTGCTACGTCGTGCATTATGTAGGGCAAAGCTTCAGCTTTGCTTATTATCTCATAGTTCCCTGTTCCAAGCACAAAGTTTACTTTATCGCTGTAATTTCCACCTTTTGGTATATATATTGTTTTCTCCCTTCTGACTTCTGAACTCTGCCTTCTGACTTCAAAAACACAATTTGCCTCCACATCCAGCAGTCCTGTATTCGTAAAAATATATGGAATTGAAATCTCCCCTTCAGGATATACTGAATTTGCATTAACCATCAGTGTCCCGCTTTCACTATAGGTAACAGTTTTAATTATTGTTGTATCATAGTCTCCTGATATATTTATCCTTATTGTGGTATCAAATGTTGTTGTAAAATTCCTGTTTATTAAACACGTTGTCCCTTCATATATCGTTGTATCAAAGCTTTCTACAGCAAAGTTAATATTAAGTGATACGGGCACATTAGCAGGGTTTGTTAATCTAAGTGATACGTCAAATGGCTTTGCCCCAACAATTTCAGGGCAATTTAGTTCTGCGGTTATTTGTGGTTTTATTACGTTAATTGTATCTTTTATTTCAACAAGCACAGTATTATTCGTATTTTTTACTTTGCCTATGAGTGTATATACACCGTCACTTTCATATATTCTATTTATTGTGAAGGGATAATTTCCATGAGAAGGCGCATCAAATGCGGTTGTATAAAATTCCTGAGTGTTATTATTATGTTTTTCCGCAAAAACGAGTGATAAATTTGAGGCATCAATATCGGATAAGTTTTTTATTTCACCGCTTATTGTAACTAATTCATTTTCTTTATAATTCTTTTTATCAGTTCCAAATTGTAAGTATATATTGCCGTTTGCTCTATAGAAAGGATAAAAGTCCTCTGAAGCTATCTGTCCAATGTCAGAATATAACGTGCTTACAACAAATAATTTACCTGATATGTTATTTAGTAAACCTATATCTGTTGTGATTTCTGTTGTACCGGTTATATCGCATGGAATATTCTTCTCCATAATAACTTGAGCTTCAACCAGGTCCTGTGGATAAATTTCTATATCATCTTGAATTATAATAGGAGGGTTAAGCATACTATCCGCAAATTTACTTATGTCTGTATAATTCCCTGTATTATCAGAATACCAGAATATTTTTGCTGTACTTTCCGGGCTGCTGCTAAAGTCTAATATTTTGTCGTAAGCATAAGTTCCTTCTTTATTACGACAGAAGTATGTTACTACATCTTTTGCAACAACGCCAAAAATAGTATTTATTTCAGGAATACGATATGCAATATATTTTGGCTGTATATCCGAGCTATAATATGTTACCCATGATCCGCTGTTCATAAATTTTTCATCTCTATTTCCAGCTTTAACATAACTAAACTGAAATAATATACATGATTCCATTCCTCATTCTGTATTCTATCAAGATCATCATCCGGATTATTGTTGTTATTATCATCAAATCTAAAATCAGTTATGATGTCCGCCCCATATCCCAGACACCCGTTTCCACCCCATTTTATACGCACACCTGAAGTTTTAAAATATTTGTTTGTATTATCTAAAACAGCAGATATAACTCCATAGTCAGGTATTTCTTTAGCGCCATTTTCCAATATATCAAAATATAATACATAATGTCTTGTTACTCCGATAGGAGTTATTCCATCCATTATCCATACTGCTTCTATTCCGGCATTTATTACTGCGTTATAGTCAGTTACTTTATTAAACTGGTATGGAATTTCTTTTATGATATTACCTATTGAATCATATTCAATAATCCTTATAGAATTTTCATCAAATGTTCCTGTTTTACCAATATTATTCAAAATTTCAGTAAAGCTTATATTCATTTCTATAGGTGAATCTTTCCGCTCATAATTACCGGACTCAATTTTTATTGGAATTCTATAGTACCAATCCGGATTCCACCATGTATATTTTTTAATAATTTGTTCCGGGACTGTGGCTAAAACTTTTACATTTAAATTACCATTTAATATTTGTCCGCTATTCGCTGTGAAGCTTGTTGTTGCATTTATAGATTCGTTTGAAAAGTATATATCCTTATCGGTTTCAACTGCCAAAGATATTGAGTTACCGATCACTTCTGTTTCTTTGATAAAATAACTACTTTTATTTGTCTTAACATCAAGACATGACGCATGAACATAATATTTTCCTGTTCTGGCACTATTTGGAATTGGCAGTTCAAGCAGAATAGTTGAATCGCTTTTGACAGCAGTTGTTCCGGTAACATTTGCAAATTTAAAATTTCTTAAGTCATATAATTCAATGATGTAATTTACATCTGTATCCACCCCGCCTGTGTTTTCTATATTTAATCCTATGTTATTTCCTGATGAATATGTAGTATTTGCAAGTCCAACAATGTTTATATTTGATTCAGGAATGGTAAATATAAAATTTTGAGTAAGTGTATTACCTGAAGAAGTCAATTGAACTTCTATATTATGATTTCCATTTAACATTGTCTCCGGGATTACAGAGGTATAATTTAATATTATCTCAGTATCAGCAGAAAGTGTAATATCTTTTGTATCAATATATCCTGCATCAGGAACTTGCAATTTTACCTCCACATTTCCCATATTAAACTTACCAATGTTTTTTAAACTGAGCGATAAATTTGCCGTATCTCTAATTTTGTAAAATGGTTTATCAAATGAAAGATTAGTTGCAATACTGCTTGGAATTTGTATTTTATATATTTCACCGGTATTTGTTTCATCAGATTGGATATATGATAATATATAATTTCCGGATTTGAATAATGGTATGGGAACATCAAAATCCAATGCCATATTTCCTCCTGTTATAAGGGAAAATGATTTATTTTCTAGGAAGATTTCGCTTCCATCAGGATCTTTCAAACTAACACTTAAATTCCCATTTGATGTGTTTACTTTACCTGTGTTGGATAAGTTAAACGAGATATTGTTTGTACCGAAAATAAAAGAAGATGGTAAATTAGGTGTTGTTTTTGTTTGACACCGCAGATGTTCAAAATAGATGGAAGCGTTACCTATTATTTTACCTTCGGTGTCATTTACTTCAACAATCGCTATGTAATATCCAAACTCCGAAACAGCAGGTAATGTGTAAGTATCATTTAAATTTAACACTGCATTGGATATAAAATTACATGCAAAACTTTTTTCATAAATTTTAGCATTTTTAGGATCTAAAACTTTTAGTATAGTAGTTGAGGGAAATGAAATATTTTGCATATTATTTAGTGTTATATTTACATTAACTGTTTCATTTACTCCATAAAATGATTTATCCGTATTTACACCTGCTTGAATATTCGGCTGATATACATTAATTGCTCTTGAAGCTTCTCCAACTTTATTACCATTCTCATCATAAAAATATGCCCAGAGTCTGTCGAGTGTACTCACGTTATTCAACGTATGCATAAAACTTGTCGAGCTATTCGGTGGTATAATCATTGTTTTGGTGAGCTGTAGTTCCGGCTTCCACCAATCCCCGCCGTATTGATAATCTCGAGTAGTCCAAAAGTGATGAGGGAAAAAATATTTGCATGTAATATTTCTTTCCTCATTACTCCTGTTCCATGTGATTACAGTAAACACAGGATTGCTTCCTATCGCATAATTCTCTGCGTCAGATTGAACTGAAAAACTCAAATCTGGGGAAGGTTGGATTACTGCCGGCGGGTCGGATACAACAAAATTCCCAGCAGATGATTCTTTTTGTATTTCTATACCTGATGAATCTAACAAAGCATAAATTATACGCCAAATCCCAAGCTCATTTCCCGCTGTACCGGTATAATTTGTTGTAATTGATTTCCATGGTTCTATTCTGCCTTCTGAATTCTGTCTTCTGACTTCTTTTATTTCTCCATCCGGCGTCAATACACTGACACTTGCACTTACACTCTCTTTGTCTGTTTTATTTGTAATCGTAATCGGTAAACTTATGGAAGCTCCCGGACGATATTCCGACATCTCAACCGGATACTTTGAAAAAGCAATTATATCTCTAATTAAATTTTTCCCTGACTGGCTTGCTTGCCCAACACTTGTAGCATAATCCGTATAAATCGTTGTTGCCAATACATAACCTTTGCCATAAGGATAAAGGATCATACACGGTTGTCCATTTTTGGATCTTCTGAGCAAAACTTTTGCATTACCTGGCCATTCAGTAAAAAATCCGTCAACTGGCTCTGATATTGTTGCTTGAGATTGCCCTGAAAGAATATTATGCCAATCCTGTATTTCGCAGGAATTAGACCAGCATGACATGTCTTCTCTCCACATGTAACCTGAAAGTACTTCGCCTTCTGGTACAGGAATGCATTGCAGATCACTGCTATGTTGTGTTGACATGACAACAAGAAAACCACCGGCAGATACATATTGTTCAAGTAATGCTTTAAATTGTGGTGATGAGTCATTACCTACGAGTGAACCCGTGGGGCAGACTAAGACTCTGGAAAAATTAAGCAAATCTTGTGGAGTTGTATTTATATCCGTCAGGATGCTACCATATTTAAAATTGCTGATTAAACTCTGCATTTGAAGAATTTTCTGAAGCATAAGCTGCTTTTTCCCAATTACATCTATTAGCAATTATCATAGCATTATATCGATCTATAGTTGTATAATTACTACAATTTCCTATTTGCCCTACATGCTTATTTTCATGCACTTCAACAATTGGATAAAATTCAGAATTCTTTGGGCAATTGATTCTTGGTATGGGAGGACCATTTGTAAAAGGAAATGTACAAACAGTTACACCATCACATGGGATGTTTGGCTCTCCACAACTATCAGCAGGATCCATTGCAGGATTTTCTAAGCAATTTACATTACTTATGCAGCTTTCTACACGTTTTCTTTCTTCGCAAATTATATTACATATTTCTAAATCACCTTCTCTAATAAACATTGGGCTATTGCATTTTTCATTAAAGCCCAATCGAAGAATTGATTCAGCAATAGCTTTATCTTCAATAAAAATTAACTCTTTTTGTTTAATATTGTTTGGAGTAATCTCTATTATTTCTGGATATTCATATACTTTAAATCCTGGTTCCATTTCTTTTTTACCAGTTTTAGTTCCTCTTCTTTTAATTTCCACTTCTATCATTACTAGTTTCCTCAATACAATATTATATATTCCTGGTAATATACCTTTAAAAGATACTCTTCCATATTCATCTGATTGGTTTGCTATAGTATTATCAATATATCCCAAATTATTTTTATGAATTAAAGTTATATCTATATCTTTTAGGGCAGTATGTGTAGTATCAAAAATAGTAGCAAAAAAACCTGTAGTAGTATCAAATATAGGGTAAATCATAATACTTTTTACATCTTTTGCCCCTCGTGTATCTACTGTGTGAGGATACTTATATTGAGCCATAAATGGATGATCTTCACCTCTATAATTATAATAAATGATTAAATTCCAATTATTAGAATCCTCTAAGTGATTTAATACAAAATTCCCATTTTCGTCTGTAAGTTCACCAGGTCTAGCCCATCCATAAGTTATATTATCAATAATAGCATTTCCACCTATAAAAGCTTCTTTTTTCCCATACGGGGTACCATCTTGATGCATTATTTTTCCAGAAATTGTTCCATAAACTTTCTTTATCTTAATATCTAATCCAGTAATATTTTCTCCTGCTTGCAAATTAATTGGTAATTCATAGTTTCCCTGGTATTTATAAACATAATCATTCACAGACTTCTTCCCCATAAATAATCTATATTTCTCACAATCAATACTTGTGTATAAAGAAGCTAATTTACCCATGCTTGTATCATAATAATAATGCCTATATTCTGTAGTAAAATCATTTAATGATATTTTATATTCCCCTGGTGGTACTTTTTTAAACACATAATTCCCATTATCATCTGTCTTTTTATAGCTGTCGTATCCACAGGATAATGGCTTACACAATTTTGGATCTAAGACATCTATGCTTACACCAATCCCTTTTACCGGTTCTCCGGTATCAACATTAATCACTTTTCCAGATATACTCCCATAAACTTCCGCATAAATATTTCGTGATGCATTGAAAATAAAACATAGGAACATTAAAATTAATAATAATATTTTATTTGCTCTATTCATAAATATCCCCCTTTCAATCAAATCTTAAATTTTTCATAATTTCATCTGTCGCATCTTATTTCCTTGATATATTTCCCAACCTTAAATCCTTTGCTCACACCTTTCTATTCTGCCTTCTGAATTCTGACTTCTGACTTCTGACTTCTTTTACCTCTCTATCCGGCGTCAATACACTGACACTTGCACTTACACTCTCTTTGTCTGTTTTATTTATAATCGTAATCGGTATAATTACAGAAGCTCCCGGACGATATTCCGGCAGTATATCATTTGCATCAGGATTACTTGTTATATATTTTGCATAAGTAAGAATATCGCGTATAAGCGCGCGTCCTGACTTTGTGCTTTGATTTATTGTATATGCGTAATCTTCATAAGTACATAATACAAAAACATATCCGGCACCAACTTTATACATAATTCCGGCAGGCTGTCCATTTTTCGTTCTGCGAAATAATATTTTTGCGCTCTCCGGCCAGGATGTCAAATACCCATCAGTATTGACGTCAAGAATAGCCTGTAATTGACCTGATAAAACTTGATGCCAATCCTGTATCTCTATCCCTTTTATTTGGCACGACATGTCTTCACGATACCCATATCCTGAAACTTTATCTTCTCCTTCCGGAACTGGAAGCGCAGACCATTCATAACCATGCTGTTGTGAAAGGCATATTATTACACCGCCTGAAGTAACATATTCTTTTAATGTTGCTTTAAAAGTATCAGAATTTTCTAAACCAAAAATACCTGATTCCGGGATTAATAAAATAGAAGTATATGTTTTAAGTTTAATTGGATCAAAACTTATATCTGTAAATATATTGGAACGTTTAAAGCTTCCGATTAAAGCTGAAAAACCTGTACTTTTACCATTTCTCAAAATAGCAACATCTGGAGTCTGTGAATAATATATTGTATTTGGATAAGTGGAGCTTGAAACGGAAAATGACTCATCTCCACCGTCGTTGTTATCATCTTCTTTTTTTTGAGCCTCACCCAGACAATCTAATTCCGCAATATATGCTTGTGCATTAACTTCACAATTTAAACGAAAATAACCAGGTGTTTTATCCTGACCAACATGTATTCTTTCATGTAAAGTAGCACATGTTTTCACATCAGCATCTTGATTCTCAGAATAATATCTTTTTAAATAAGTAATTCTAACTAAAGGAGTTCCATCCTCTTTTTCCGCATACATTCCTGTGTTTGCAAACTCACCTGAACACACTGTATCACGTTGTGTATCATCTTCTCCAGCTCCACCCACTATGCATCTAGGCTCAGTTGGCCATCTAGATCTAGCACCAATCTCGCCTATTCTTTGTTTCTTATTAACTTCATAACAACCCCCCACCAACAGACTTTGATGAAAAATTGATATATAAACTAAATTCATCAATATTATTAATAATATCTTTTTTGCGCTATTCATTGATTATCCTTTTTTAATATGTTTCTCTCCAATATTTTGTTCTACCTTTTTCCGTTCCAGTATATATAATATCTTTTTTAATTTGACCTGTTTCATATATCATTAATGTTTCATAATCTATATCTTGTTGACGTCCTGTTGTGGTATCTAGTACATAAATTGATATTTTATATTTATCCGTTGGCAAACCATACATCGAATAATTTCTATTTTTGTCTGTCCTAGTTGATATAAAAAAAGCATAATTATTTATTGATTCTACCATTATAGGATTTGATTTCGTCATTAATTTTTTATTCTTATCTATTAATGTACCATAAATGTTTGGTGGATTTTTGGATTTTTTTACTATAATTTTTATTCCAGTAACATTTTGAGCATTTTTTATGCTTATTGGTGTATTATCAATATATAACTGATTTCCGAATGATACTGCTAAGTTCCATGAGTCATAATCTTCTAAAGATGAACAGAAAAAATCTCCATTTCCCTTAATCCAATTAAAAATTGATGGCATTATAGGTTCCTTAGGTCCATTAATATTAAAAG
>JACQWU010000092.1 GCA_016209155.1 Candidatus Desantisiibacteriota bacterium
CTAATAATAAAACGATATTCTGCTAAATCAGGTTATATTGAAAAAGCCAAACAGTATATAAGCATGATCAATTCTGAAATTCTATACAAAAAAATAATGGAAAATCTAGAAACACATCAATATGCGGTTATTACTAAAGCTTTTAATGATCTTAAACTGGAAAAATATGCCGGTGACTGGAAAATCAAAGCTGCTACTGCAATTGAACCGCATTTACAGAATATTCTCGATAAAGCATTCGATTTTCTGGAAAAAAAATATTATGATTATTCCCTTGATATGTTTAAGCTTATTATAGATAATTATCCTGATAATATACTGATAGCTAAAGCCAAAGAAGGGGTGTTTAAGGTTAACCTGAATAAGCCTGCATCTGCTAAAACAATAGTTGTTTCACCGCTTCAAGCAGAACCTGAAAAACAATAAAATATAATGTTCTTAAACTATAGAGAAAAATTTCCTATATTTAAACAAAATAAACAATTTATTTATCTTGACAGTGCATGCATAACTCTTATCCCGCAATCTGTGCTGGAAGCTATAAATAAATATTATATGGAATATTCAGGATGTCATGGAAGAGGAGGACATTTATTTAATCAGGAAACCACTCAAAAATATGAAAAAACAAGAGTAAAAATTCAAAAATTTATTAATGCGTCGCATCCTGAAGAAATTATTTTTACAAGAAATACAACCGAAGGTATAAACCTGATTTCAAATTGCTTCCCTTTTAATTCCGGAGACACAGTTCTCACATCCGATATTGAACATAATTCAAATTTACTTCCGTGGGTAAAAATAGCATCTGAAGGAAAAATAAAACATTATACATTCCCAACTGCACCTGATTCAACATTTGATATTCAAAAATTCAAAGAATGCATCAATGAAAAAATAAAAATTGTAAGTGTTCTTCATAAGTTTAAGTTCTGAAAAAATAGACGTTCAAAAAATGGGGATAGATATTTTAGCAAGTTCTTTACATAAAAATTTTGGACCAAGCGGAGTTGGATTTTTATATATTAAAAAGGAATTGATGAAGAATTTAAATTGTTTTCTTGTAGGTGGAGAAACAGTTGCGGATACAAACTATGCTATACCGCAATATGCTCCTTTACCATACAAATTTGAAGCAGGACTGCAAAACTATGCCGGTATCATAGGTGGAGGTAACGCCATAGATTTTATTGAAAATATAGGAACCAGTAAAATCAATGAATACAAAATTCAATTGAATAATATTCTTACAGAAAAACTTAAAACCATACCGGACTTAATTATTCTGGGACCGGATTCCCCTTTACTGCGCGGCGGCATCTGTAATTTTATAATTAATGGGATAGATAGTTTTGCTATAGCTAAAATTTTATCCGAAAGCAATAACATAATGCTAAGAGCGGGATATCATTGTGTTCATGCATGGTTTCACAAAAATAATATTTCACCTTCATTACGTGTTTCAGTGCAAATTTATAATACTGAGGAGGAAATACTTGTTTTTGCGGATGCCATAAAAAAAATATCAGCCTATTTTAAATGAAGAACCTCGCAGCAAGCTGCGATGTATCTTCTATCTCTGATAGGAATTATTTATTGTTTATTTTAGTGCCAATTCATCCCTGTCTTAAAAGGCAGGGGACTAATAGCACTTCCAGATAAAATTTTTAACTAAAAAATACTTGCATATAAAACTAATTTTTATTAAAATTTATGATGGAAATTATTTGGTACTTTTGTTATTTCTTCCAGCGAAACGATTTCCTTCCTGGGAATAAAAATTCCTGAAGAACTCGGGGAACATGGTAAAAAATCTCTTGTGGCATATCTAAATAGAAAAATCTTAAAAAAACGTATTAGAATTGTTTGTGATCCATCAATACCTAATTATTTAATAAAAGATAGTAATCGTAATTACAGAGCATATATTTATCTGGAAGATGAAACTTTTATTAATGCTGAATTAATTAAAGAAGGATTAGCTATTGTAGATTATTCTTTTTCTTATAAATATATAAAAAAACTGGAGGAGCTTGAAATTCTTGCGAGTGAAAAGAAAAAAGGATTATGGCAGATCCCTACCATGGAATATCTTACATGGAGAACAAGGAATATATCTCCGGAGCATATCTCTGCTCCCGAAAAAAATTCTAATGAAAATAAAATAGCGGAAGAAAATAAAATACAATCTTTAGATTCGATGCAATCTTTAACTTTAATGGATTCCCGCTCGGAAAAATTAAAAAAATATTTAGATATGCTGCAGCCATCTCCAACTACTGTAAATGTACAAAATTCTAAAATAGAATACGATACAACCAATATTTTTGATAATAATAAAATAAAAAATAAATTCGTAGGTCATATAAAATCAAAAATATACCACATCCCAAAATGTAATAAAATAAGATGGATTTCTAACGGAAAAATTTATTTTGATAGTGTTCAGCAAGCGGAACAGGAAGGTTATATTGCGGATGAAAATTGTTTACGGAATAGAAAGAAATAGAGCAAGCCAAG
>JACQWU010000093.1 GCA_016209155.1 Candidatus Desantisiibacteriota bacterium
ATCCAATTGTGAAAGGAGTCATTATGGACTTTAAAAAAGTTTATCTAAGTTAAGATGAAATGCCGAGGCAATGGTACAATTTAGTCGCAGATTTACCGCATCCTATGCTTCCGCCGCTTGGTCCTGACGGGAAGCCTGTTAACCCTGAAATGCTTTCAAAAGTTTTCCCGATGAATTTAATTGAACAGGAAGTGAGTTCAAAACGCTGGATTGATATTCCCGAAGAAATATTGGAGATTTTATACAGATGGAGACCTACTCCGCTTAAAAGAGCTGTTTATCTTGAAAAATTTTTAAATACACCTGCGCATATTTATTATAAAGATGAAAGTGTAAGCCCTGCAGGCAGCCATAAACCAAATACGGCAGTCCCTCAAGCATGGTATAACAAAAAATTTGGTATAAAAAAAATAGTTACGGAGACAGGAGCCGGGCAGTGGGGGAGTGCGATGGCTTTTGCCTGTAATCTTGTTGGACTTGAGTGCAAAGTCTATATGGTAAGGATAAGTTTTGACCAAAAACCGTTTCGTAAAACAATGATGCAGATCTGGGGCGCAAAATGTATTGCAAGTCCAAGCAATGAAACAAATGCCGGCAGGGAAATTTTAAAGCGAATGCCTGACACCCCGGGAAGTCTGGGAATTGCTATAAGTGAGGCTGTTGAGGAAGCAGTAATGGATAGTACAGGCTCCAGCCGTTACGCTCTGGGAAGTGTTTTAAACCATGTTTTGCTTCATCAAACAATAATTGGACTGGAAGCAAAAAAACAGCTTAAACTATTTAATGAAAAAAATCCGGATATTGTTATCGGCTGTGTTGGCGGCGGCAGTAATTTTGCCGGAATAGCTTTCCCTTTTGTTTACGATAAAATTAATGGTTCGAATATAAATATTATACCTGTTGAACCAAAAGCCTGTCCGAGCATAACACGCGGATCATTTGCTTATGATTTCGGTGATACCGCAGGGATGACTCCTTTACTTCCAATGTTTACACTGGGACATAATTTTATTCCAAAACCTATTCATGCAGGCGGATTAAGATATCACGGAATGGCGCCTTTAGTCAGCCAGGCTGTTAAAGAAGGGTTAATGGAACCAAAAGCATACGATCAATTAAAATGTTATGAAGCGGCATTAACATGGGCAAGGACTGAAGGAACGATATGCGCCCCTGAGACGAGTCACGCAATTGCCTGCGTTATTGATGAAGCGCTTAAAGCAAAGAATGAAGCAAAAGAAAAAACAATTCTTTTCAATTATAGTGGTCATGGACTCCTGGATCTTAAGGGATATGAAAATTATCTTTCAGGTAATCTTACTGAATATTCACTTCCTGAAAATGATTTAAAAGAATCTCTTGAGTCAATAAAAAATTTTCCAAAAATATGAATTAGTTATAACGTGAATCTGAAGTGCAAGATTCAGGTATAAAAAGGAAAAAATGGATTTAGTTCAAATTCAAAAAAAATTAAATTCTGAAAATACATTTGTTTATCTTGCAAATGATGTTTATCAAGGAACAGGTCCTGAATTTTTCCTTGAAAATTATCATATTGTAACTTTTGATTATAATCCGCTTACCCGTCTTGTGCGTAATAATACAAAAGTATTTACTCTGGAAGAAGCCACAAATGTAAAAAACAAAACTTTTAGAAATTCATCAAATCTTGCGGATTTTTCCTGCGTTGTTGATTATGTTAATTCTTTATACGGGAATAAAAAAGTTTTGACATTTAAAAATTCAGCGCACCTTAAATCCTGCGCAATTAACAATAAATGGGAAATATGCGCATCAAATCCAGAACTGGGACGATATTTTGAAAATAAATTAAAATCAGGAAAATATTTTGAAGAATTAAGTTTAAATGTTCCTGCATATAAAATTATTAAAGCAGGGAAAGATTCTATTAATTATAAGTCTATATCCCGGGAATTTGGTGAAAAATTTGTAATTCAACTGGCAAAAGGATTTGGCGGAGCACATACATACATTATAAGCTCAGAGACAGATATACAGGATATTTTACCCCGTATTTCTGAACGTGAAGTAAAAATTTCGAAATTTATTGAAGGACTGACAATTACTATTAATGCCTGCGTAACTTCAACAAAAGTAATAGCTGCTCATCCCTTCCTTCAGATTACCGGTATTGAGGAATGCATTAAAAACAAATCAGGCGCTACAGGTAATCAGTGGGGTGATCTTCCGTGTCCAAATGATTTAATAATAAAGTCCACTAGCTCCGGACAGCAAAGTATATTTTATTGAAAATAATGCAAGAATGGTAAACTCTATACCTTTTTTTACTCAGCTACAGATAAATAAAAATGAGATCCCTCTTTTTGCAATTCATTTATTTGAATTTATCGGAAAATCTGATAAATTAATGGAATTTGAAAATCTATCCGGAGATTATGGCAATAATCTTAAAGGCGCTCAGATAGTTATGCATAATCTGGAAAATAATGCCATAGAAATTAGAAAAGATTTGAAACCGGGTGTTTATAAATTTGTAAATAAGATATTAACATTCGATTATGAATCGTATGAAATATCAAGCTGCAGGGCTGCTGATGAATTTTTAATTTTGCCGAAGGAAATAGGGAGATTTGTAAATTCCGGTATGGAAATAGCCAGAGTTCAGTCACCGTTTAATTTAGTCAATGATAAAGGTGCTTTATTGCCATTTACAAGAGATATAATAAAACAATTATATAAGCAGTTGGTTCATTCCTCTCAAATACATTAAATTAAAATTAAAGATGAGAAAGCATTATGACTAATGTTTTTTATGAATTAAAAATGCTTTTACTTGATTTATTAAAAGAATTAACCGGTATTTTACCATATTTTTTAGCCGGTGTGGCAATAGAAGCATTTATACGTACTTATAAACTGCATGTAAAAATAAGACATGCACTCACACGTTTTGGATTTACAGCTATTTTCATGGCTACTTTTTTAGGTACATTAAGTCCTTTATGCGCTTGTGGAATTCTTCCTTTAACTATATCTCTTTTAATAGGGGGGCTGCCTCTTGCACCTGCCATGTCCCTGCTTGTATCATCGCCGCTTATGAGCCCGGCAGGATATATGATAACTAAATGGGAATTAGGACTCGGATGGGCAAACGCAAAACTTATAGCCTCAATTTTTATGGGAATTTATGCTGGAACCATAACATATTTTTTATCAAAATATTATAATTTCGAAACAGAAAATCTTTTTAAAAAAGAACTCCCAAAAGGTGATTTCCATGATCATGACTACCCTGTTGAAAATTTGCGATGTTTTTGCGGAGAACAGTTCAGTAATAGAATAGCTCAAAAAACAAATAATAATCTTTTAATTTTTTTTGCTAAAGCTTATGAGGGATGTATTGCAATAGGTAAATTTGCATTACTTGGGATTATAATTGAAGTTATTGGAGCTCGATATATTCCTGCGGAGTGGATTGAAATAATTTTTGGCATGAAGAATTTCTGGATTACTATTCCGCTTATTATTCTTTTAAGCATTCCGCTGCATATAAATCAAATATCTTCGGTGGCTATACTCGGCGGAGTTTTGGATAAACTTGGAAACAAATTATCGCCGGGGGCAGGTCTTGCATTTTTAATTGGAGGACCGGTTACAGCGCTGCCTGTTATGGCTATTTTTATATCACTTTTTAAAAAACGAGTATTTTTTCTATATATTTTAATATGTTTTACAGGATCAGTAATAGTTTCATATTTTTATCAGATGTTAACTTTTGTGTTTTAACCAAAAATTTAAATCAAGCGTTATAAAGCTTTTTATCAAAAAAATCTTGACAAAAATTTTTTTTATGTTAAAATTTTATTAATTTTAATGTAAGCATAGGGCTTACATATTTTTATGAGGGAGGATTTAAAAATGCCGGTTGGTAAAGTAAAATGGTTCAATGAAAGAAAAGGTTTTGGATTCATTGAACAAGAATCTGGCAAAGACGTGTTTGTTCATTTCTCGGCTATTTCAGGAAATGGTTTCAGAACGTTAAAAGAAGGCCAGCAGGTGACATTCGATGTGATAGAAAGTGAAAAAGGTCAGCAGGCAACTAATGTTGCACCTCAATAAAATTAATACCGAAAAATCACCTAAAGGGAGGACGTTAAAAACGTCCTCCCTTTTCTAAGTTAATTTTTATCTGATAATGATTTTACATTTATTTATTATCCTTTTCATGGCACTCCGGGTAAATCTCCTTAATTAATATAATAAATTTTAAAATACAATTATTATTTATCAATTTAATATCAAGCTAATTTCAACGTTAAAATTTAATTTTCAAAATCACAATTATATATGAGGTTATTTTTATGAAGTCGTTAAAACTTTTTCTCACTATAATTTTTTTATTAATGATATATTTTTATTCTAAAAATGAAGCTGCAATAAATCAAAATAACATATTATCTATTCTTGAAAAAAAAACAACTCAAAATTTAAATGATAGTACTTTCATTGGAATTAAAGAAATCAGTGCTTTACCTCTATATTCTGATATTAAAGAAAATGAAAATGAAAAAATTATCAGAGTACACCTGAAAACTCTAGATGCAAAACTGGCAGTATTTTCTAAATATTGTTTTTATATAAAAAATCTTGATGATTTAAAAATATATGAAATAAATATGGGGAAATTTTTTATATGGAATAAAAATAATATTACCGTAGATAATATATCAAGCTTTAAAGGCTTTGAAATTTTTCCATGCTCTAATATGCTTATTTCTATAGATAAAAAAAGATATCGGGGTAAAATATTTATTTATAATTCCCCGGACGGAATGATTGTGGTTAATCATGTATCCCTGGAAAAATACCTTTATGGAGTTGTAAGTCGTGAAATTCCTACTACATGGAAAACTGAAGCTTTAAAAGCACAGGCTGTTGCGGCACGGTCATATGTTTTATACAGATGTATGGAAAACAGCAAAAATAAAAAAAATTTTTATGATATAAAATCCACGGCAACTGCCCAGCAATATTGGGGTTATGATTATGAAACGCAAAAAGTCAGGAATGCTGTTGATTCAACTGAAAATATTGTACTGACATATGGGAAAAAGAACAAGAGACTTGTTGCGGCGTATTACCATTCAAACAGCGGAGGATATACAATAGATGATGTCCATATATGGAATGCAAATTTTGAAAAACCATATTTAGAGGAAATTGAAGATAAATTTAGTTTAAACACACCAAATAATAAATGGGAGTATGTTTTTAGTTCAGACCGTATGCAAACAATATTAAAAAGATATTACCCCCAGATCGGCGAGATAGAAAATATTATTCCTAACAAACTGAGCAAATTCGGACGAGTAATCGAACTTTTGATTACACATAAAAATGGTTCTATATTAATTAATTCCGAAACTTTCAGAAATAGACTTGGCGCATTCAAAATACGAAGTACACTTTTCAAGATTGAAATGATTGATAATAAATTTGTTTTTACAGGAAAAGGATTTGGTCATGGAGTAGGGATGAGCCAGTGGGGCATAAAAAAAATGGCAGATTCAGGCTATAAATATAAAGATATTCTAAAATATTATTATATTAATACTGAATTAAATATATATAAAAATAATCTTTACTTGTAAATTATAATACCTGAATCTTACACTTCAGATTCAGGTAAAATCGCCAGGACGCCCGAAAGACAAGTCTGGCAGGTGATTTTACGACGCAACCGTACTTAACCAGTACGGTGAGGAGCAAAGTCGCCGAAGACGCGGGATTTCGGAAAGTATTGGCGATTTCATATATTTTTATTCTATATTTCCATTAGGATCGGTTTTTATCAGGTATATATCCATCATTCCTGATATCCCGGTAATAATATATCCTCTATCCTGAGTTTCTTCAACCGAATATCCGCAATCATAGGCTGCTCCGCCGAATGTTTTTTCCCATTGTTTATTTCCCGTGGAATCTGTTTTTATAAGATAAATATCGTCCATCCCGCTGGGACCCGGGAAGATTGATCCGCCAATAATATAACCATTATCTTTTGTCTGCTTTACTGAATATCCATGCTCTTCACCTGTACCGCCAAATGTTGTATCCCATATTTTATTCCCATTCGAATCGGTTTTAATAAGATAAACATCACTTGAACTCGATGAATTTGTAGAACCGGTAATAATATAACCTGAATCCTCTGTCTCCTCTACTGATTCCCCGAAATCATCGGTTACTCCTCCAAATTTTTTTGTCCATGTTGTATCTCCGCTGGAATTTGTTTTTACAAGATAAAAATCAGATGAATTTTCCGGTGAGTTTGTTGATCCTATTATAATATAATTACCGTTTTTTGTTTCCAGAATAGATTTGCCCCAATCACTATTTACTGTCCCTAATGTTTTTGCCCACGCAGTATTTCCGGTTGAATCTGTTTTCATAAAATAGATATCAGAATTACTATATGTATTGCCGACTATAACATAGCCTTTATCGGATGCCTGTCGCACCGAATATTGTGTGCTGCTTACTTCTCCGTATGTTTTTGTCCATGTTGTGTCACCGGTTGAGTCTGTTTTTACTAAATACAAACGATTAGCATCAGTATAATTGGTTCCGGCAATAATATAACCTCCGTCAAAAGTCACCTGAGAAGAACTTGATCTTGCTAAAGAACCGCCGTATGTTTTTGTCCATGTTGTGTCACCAGTTGAGTCTGTTTTTATAAGATACATACCAGTTTTAATTCCCGATACAAAATAACCTCCATCAGATGTTTGATGCGCTGATCTGCCTCCGTCTGTTCCTGTGAATATTTTAGAGAATTTAATCGGTAAATTAACTGTTGTAAATGTCCATATATAAAACTCATTTAAATTATTCCCGGCTTCATCTTTTACCCCTGTTGTAATTGTAGCAGTATATGTAGTGTTATAATCAAGATTTACTGATGGTGTAAATATTGCGATTTTATTATTATAAGTCACACTGCCGTTAATATCATTTACTCCATTATTTACTTTAAATGTATAGATATCAAAAGTTGTTGAATCCATATCTTCACTAAATGTTGCTTTTATTGATGAATAAACATCTACTTTTACCGCATTATTTAACGGAATAGTCGATATGATTGCAGGGGGTGTTATATCCTGTATTTTTGTTCTGAAACTCCATGCATAATTATTATTCATCTCATTTCCCGCATTATCTTTTGCCCTTGCAAAAACCGTTGCAGTATATGATTTATTATAAGATAAAGAGCTTGATGGGATAAAGGTTGCTGCATTATTACTGTATATAACTGCTCCGGAAATTTCATTACCTCCTTCTGATAATTTAAAAGTATCCGTTGAAATCATTGAAATATCCATATTCTCGGTAAACGTTACAGTAATCGAAGAATTTATTGATATCCCCTGTTCATTATTCACCGGTGATGTTGATAGAACCTCAGGCGGCGTTGTGTCAGATACTGTACCTGATGTAAAATTCCATGTGTATAAATTTGTTATTGCATTTCCGGCTGCATCTTTAACTCCTGTGCTAATAGTTGCTGTATATAATGTTGATTTAGTTAATACAGCTAACGGAGTAAATACCGCCGTTTGATTTTTGTATATTAAAGTACCGAATATACTACTCCCGCCATTTTTCAATGTAAATGCACCTGTGGTAATAGTAGAGGCATCCATGTCTTCATTAAATTTTGCGATAATTGAAGTATTTATCGGTATTCCTTCCGCATTATTTGCCGGAGCAGTTGATGAAACTTCCGGAGGTATTATATCAGCAGGGATTGTTGTAAAACTCCAGACATAATTATTAATCATCTCATTCCCTGAACGATCTTTAACCACTGCAAAAATTGTGGCAGTGTATGATTTAGAATAAGTTAGCTGGCTTGAAGGTGTGAATGTTGCTGTTCTATTGTTATATGCTACAGTACCTGTGATGTTGTTTCCCCCGTCTGTTACTGCAAAAGCAGATATTGTAATAGATGTAGAATCCATATTTTTATCAAATGTTGCTTTGATTGAGTCTGTTACAGCTATATTTATTGTGTTATTGGCTGGAATTGTTGATACAACTTGAGGCGGTGTTGTATCAGGAGCCGGACCTGTTGTAAAGTTAAATGTATATTCATTTGCCATGGCATTTCCGGATATATCCTTTACACCTGTTGTGATTTTTGCTGTATATAATGTTAAATAAGATAGATTCTCCAGTGGAGTGAAAATAATGCTTGTTCCATTATAAGATGTATTCCCGAGTATATTATTCCCATTAACAGACACTTTAAATGTAGATGTGTTAATGGTTGATGCCATTAAATTTTCACTGAATGTTGCAATAATAGGAATATTTGCAAAGACATTGACAGCATTATTTGCCGGGGCAGTAGCTATAACCACCGGCAGGGTGATATCAGATGAATTATTAATTATCCATTTTATATTAACAGGGATATCACTTCCTGTTCTTGTCCCATCTCCAAGCTGTCCATTATCATTATCCCCCCAGGTCAGGACTTTGCCGTCATTTTTTAATGCCATATTATGGTAATATCCGCAAGTAATATCTATAATATCAGTTAACTCATCAACCTCATTCCAATTATATTTAAAATCAAAATATATTGATGAATATCCGCTCCAAACAGTTCCGTCATTTTTTAGTGCTAAACTGCGATTGCCCCCGCTTGCAATAGCTATAACATTTTGTAATATATCTATTTTTACAGGCGTTTCTCTTATATATTCACCGCCGGAAAATGAAGGGATCCCGAAACTGCCGCCTCCATATGAAACACTGACCCATGAACCATTATATCCCCATGTCCAGACAGTTCCGTCTTTTTTTAATGCAAGACTGTGATTTTTTCCGGCGGCAATAGCAACAATATCTATTAATCCGTTAGTTTTAACAGGAACAGCTGTTTCGGTTCTTGTTCCATTACCAAGCTGCCCATAATCATTTTTTCCCCAAGCCCAGACAGTACCGTCATTTTTCAATACGAGAGAGTAATCCTCACCTCCTGCAATTGCAATAACATCTGATATTGCATTAACCAGTACAGGGATCGTTGTATCTATTTTTGTACCATTACCAAGCTGCCCGTAATTGTTCCTTCCCCATAACCAGACTGTGCCGTTTTTTTTCAACGCAAGGCTGTGATTCCATCCTCCTGCAATTTCAATAATATCTGATATCCCGTTAACCTGTACCGGAATTGTTGTATCGGTTTTTGTCCCAATTCCAAGCTGTCCATAGTTATTATATCCCCAGGTCCAAACCAGCCCGTCTTCTTTTAATGCAATACTATGGGATTTTCCATCAGCAATTGCAATTACATCTGTCAGTCTACTAACTTGAACAGGGATAGTTGTATCAGTTCTCGTTCCATTCCCAAGCTGTCCATAATTATTATTTCCCCATGTCCAGACTGTGCAATCATTTCGCAATGCCATACTATATTTCGATCCGCCTGCGATAGTTACTACATCTATAAATCCTTTTACTTCAACCGGCGTGTTTCTATCATTTCCGCTTCCGTCTCCAAGCTGTCCTTTATCATTACTTCCCCATGCCCAAACAGTACCATCATTTTTTAATGCCATATTATGATAATATCCGCAAGCAACAACTGCAATATTATCAAATCCATTTACAGCATTCCAATTATATTTAAAATCAGAATACACCCCATTCCCTGCCCAAACAGTACCATCATTAGTTAGTGCTACACTGCGATTATCCCCGCTTGCAATAGCTATAATATTTTTTAAATTATCAATCTTCTCGGGAGTTTGTCTTATATATTCTCCCCCGGAAAATGTAGGAAAACTAAAACTGCCGCCACCATACGATACGCTAAACCATGAGCCGTTATATCCCCATATCCAGACAGTCCCATCATTTTTTAATGCAAGGCTGTGTTTTTTTCCGCAGGCAATTGCAATAATATCTGTTAATAAATTAACTTTAACCGGAATTGCCGTATCAATTTTTGTTCCATTACCAAGCTGTCCGCAATTATTTGTACCCCATGCCCATATAGTACCATCATTTTTTAATGCTATATTGTGATTATCACCGCAAGCAATAGATGTTATATTTGTCAGATCATTAATTTTAACAGGACTTGCATTATTATTTCCCCAAATCCAGACAGTACCGTCCTTTTTTAATGCTAAGTTATGCGATTTTCCACCGGCAACAGCTAAAACATTTGTAATTTTTGTTTTAAAAGCCATACTTCTTTTTGAAACTGTTGATTCATCCCCAAGCTGTTTTTTGTCGTTATTTCCCCATGTCCATACTATCCCGTCTTTCAAAGCCAGGCTGTGAGCTGCTCCGCCTGCAATAGCTGTTATTTTTATATCACCCGGAATTACAGTAGTAAAATTCCATTTATAACTCCCGGGCATTGCATTCCCGGCTAAATCTTTAACCCCCGGGTTAATCATTGCGGTATACGGGCTTAAATAATTCAATTCTTTTGCTGGTGTAAATAAAGCAGTAGTTCCTTCATATGTTATACTTCCTGTAATATTATTCCCTGCTGAGGATAATCTGAATGTTGTGGTATCAATGGTCGAAGGATCGATATTTTCATTGAAATTAGCAGCAATTAAAGTATTTGTTGTAATGTTTTTTGTCCAGCGTGCCGGTGTTGTTGATACAACCGCCGGCGGAGTTATATCCGGTGCGGATATTGTCTTAAAACTCGAAGCATAATTACCTCCTGTTAAAGCATTTCCTGCAATATCCTTAATATCAGCTGATATTATAATATTATATGAGGTTGAATAATCTAATAGTACTAATGGTATAAATGCCGCTTTTGTACCGGTAAAGGTTATTTTACCGGAAATTTCATCTCCATTTTCTGCAATTACTTTAAAAGTTTCTGTTGTAATAATAGAAGAATCCATTATCTCACTAAAAACCACTTCAATCATAGCTTCTCTTGAAATATTTATTGCATTATTTGCAGGATTGACAGATATAATTTTAGGGGGTGTTATATCCGCAGTTGTAAAATTCCAGGAATAAAATATTTTTGATATTAAATTACCTTCCGTGTCTTTAATTTCAATGTTAATCGTTGCTGTATATAATGTTGCATAGGATAAATTACTCATAGGGATAAATGCTGCTGTTGTGCCTTTATATGTTACAGTTCCATAAATATTTTTTTCATTATCAGATAAAGTAAATATTACGGAATTAATTGCAGATACATTTATATTTTTATTAAATTCCACTTTTATTACAGCATTAACAGGTACTCCTGTTGCATCAACAGATGGTGATATCGATGAAATTTCAGGCGGCATTTGAAGAGCAGCAGTTTTAAAGCTCCATGCATAATTATCAACAGATATATTCCCTGCATTATCTTTAATCCCTGCAAAAATAGTAACAGTATATGAAGTTGAATAGGCTAACTGTTCAGATGGTATAAATCTAATTCCCGTGTTATTTATTATTAGAGTTCCATCAATTTTTTTCGCATCATCTCCGACAACTGTAATAATGTTTCTGTTTATCCCTGTCGTGTCTATATCCTCATTAAATGATACTGTGATAATAGTATTTACGGGAACATCCTGTGCATCTTTAGCAGGATTTGTCTCTGTAATTACCGGAGCTGTGATATTATGAGTTGATTCTGTTATAAAATACCATGAAAAATTACTTTCCATTTTATTTCCATCTTTATCTTTAACATCTTTTGAAATTATTGCGGAATAGAGACTTGAGGAATACAAATTATTCGATGGTGAGAAGGTTGCTGTTGAATCAGTGCATATAACAGTCCCGCTTATATTACTGCCGCCCGTTGTAACTATAAATGTAGATGTGTTTATCGTTGATGTATCCATAGTTCTATTGAATTTTGCAGATATTGTAGTATTTGTTGCAATATTTGCGGCAAAATTTGCAGGACTTGTTGATACTACTGCCGGCGAAATTTTATTCTGTTGATTTGATGCGGATTGATCAGCAGCAGTATTTGAATCATTGCTAGAATTTTTGCCGCAGCCAATTAACAATAAAAATAAAATAACAGGAAGATAAAACGATTTAATACATTTTAAATTTTTCATGTATTTCTCCTTAAAATAGCGTCGGTAATGTTAAAACTTAACCACAGGACACTGAGAAAATCTTAAAATTAATTATTATCAATTTTTTTATAATTTTTTTTGCATTT